>JASMTR010000092.1:0-23850 GCA_041694175.1 Bacteroidales bacterium | reverse complement strand
ATAAACTTAATAAAATTTTATGAAAAAATATTTGGAGGTTGTGATTTTAACAGTTTTGGCAGGTTTATGTTAAGCTTTTAGGGTAATACTTGTGGTAATAAAATTGCGATAAGTATTGAATAATGTTTTGTTAAGTCAAGACCATTTTCGTTAAAAAAACCTATTTTTGTAAAACTTTAAAAATTAAACTTTAGCATTGGTAAAAGATAATAATCAGCTCATAACGTTAATCATAGAAGGAATTGAAAATGTAAAAGGTGATGATATTCAGTTGTTAGACTTAAGAGATATCGAAAATAATGTTTGTGATTATTTTATCCTTTGCACTGGTAGCTCAAATACCCAAGTAGATGCTATTGTAAATTCCGTTCAAAAGCATGTGAGCAAAAACCTTAAAGACAAACCTTGGCACATAGAAGGTCATGGTAATTCTCAATGGGTTTTGATGGATTATGTCAATATTGTTGTTCATGTTTTTCAGCAGCAAGCTAGAGATTTTTACGATTTAGAAAGCTTATGGGGTGATGCCAAAATCACTCAAATTGAAACTAATTATTAATTTAAGATTAAAAAAAGTAGATGGCTCAAAAAACATCAAATACACCGCCTAAAAATAAGGCAACTAAAAATTCAAAGAAACCAAGCCCAAAAAAGCCCGGTTATAACCTATATGTCATTATAGGGATAGTGATCCTATTTTTTGGACTCCAGTTTTTTGTTGGAAACGGTTTTGGCAGCGGAGCAAAAGACATTAGCATTACAAAGTTTGAAAGCTACCTCAAGGAAGGTGATTTTAAAAAAGTGGTTTTAGTTAAAGGCTCTAATGTTGCTAAAGTTTACCTTACAAATGAAGCAAAAGCTCAACCTGAGCACAAAGGAAAAACCAACGAAAATGTTTTTCCAGGCTCTTCATCGCCTGATTACAAATTTGAATTTGGTACGATGGAGAACTTTGAGAAAAAGGTTGAAAAAATAATAAATGAAAACAACCTCGAGACTCAAAAAGATTACGAAACTGAAGACACAACATTTAGTAATATTTTGATAACGCTTCTTCCATTTGTCATCATCATCGGAATTTGGATTTTCATTATGAGACGTATGAGTGGTGGCGCAGGCGGTGGTCCAGGTGGACAAATATTTAATATTGGTAAGTCTAAAGCCAAGCTATTTGATGAAAAAACAGACATCAAAACCTCATTTAAAGATGTTGCCGGTCTTGAGGGTGCAAAAGAAGAAGTACAAGAAATTGTTGATTTTTTAAAATTTCCTGAAAAATATACCAACCTTGGTGGAAAAATCCCAAAAGGTGCTTTGCTTGTCGGTGCACCAGGAACAGGTAAAACGCTATTAGCTAAAGCCGTTGCAGGCGAAGCAAATGTGCCATTTTTCTCTTTATCAGGTTCAGATTTTGTAGAAATGTTTGTTGGTGTCGGTGCTTCTCGTGTTAGAGATTTATTTAAACAAGCTAAAGAAAAATCGCCATCTATCATATTTATTGATGAAATAGATGCTATTGGTCGCTCAAGAGGCAAAAATAATTTCTCTGGCTCAAATGACGAGCGTGAAAATACTCTGAACCAACTTTTAACAGAAATGGATGGTTTTGGTGGTAATGCCAATGTTATTGTACTGGCTGCAACTAACCGAGCCGATGTTTTGGATAAAGCCTTAATGAGAGCTGGTAGATTTGACCGTCAAATTTATGTGGACTTACCTGATATTCGTGAGCGAAAAGAAATTTTTGAAGTTCACCTTAGACCTTTAAAAAAGATAAGTAGCGATATTGATACTGAATTTTTAGCCAAACAAACCCCAGGATTTTCAGGTGCAGATATTGCTAATGTGTGTAACGAGTCAGCTTTAATTGCTGCACGAAAAGGCAATAAAGAAGTAACAAAACAAGATTTTCTTGACGCTGTTGACCGTATAATTGGCGGTCTGGAAAAGAAAAATAAAATCATGACACTGGATGAAAAGAAAGCCATTGCTTTTCACGAAGCTGGTCATGCTACGGTAAGTTGGTTGCTTGAACACGCAGCTCCACTTGTAAAAGTTACTATTGTACCACGTGGACAATCTCTTGGTGCAGCTTGGTATCTACCTGAAGAACGCCTCATTGTCAGAACGGAACAAATGCTTGATGAAATGTGCGCCGCGATGGGCGGAAGAGCTGCGGAGAAAATTATTTTTGATAAAATTTCAACTGGCGCCTTGAGCGATTTAGAAAAAGTGACCAAACAAGCTAAGGCAATGGTCACCATATACGGCTTAAACGAAAAAGTAGGTAACCTAACCTATTATGATTCTTCGGGTCAAACAGATTACAATTTCACAAAGCCCTACAGCGAAAAAACTTCTGAAGTTATTGATAAAGAGATTTCTAAAATTATAGAAAATGAATATCAACGGGCTTTAGATATTTTGAAAAAACATAAAAAACAACTTACAAAACTAGCAGAACTTCTCATCGATAAAGAAGTGATTTTTAAAGATGATATGGAGGATATTTTTGGAAAAAGACCTTTTAAAAAACCAGAAATGATTACGCCAAAACACAAACAAAACGGTCAAAATAAAACTCAAACAGAAGATAATAACCAATCTGAAAAACCTTCAAGTATTCAATCTAGCCAAGAGGAAAAAAATGTGAAATCTAAAGATGATAAGCCTTCTAAAGATGAACAAAACAACAAAGAAGTATCCGAAAAGAATTGATTGAAGTATTGAATTTATGAGTATTTTTAAACGTCTTTTAGGCTTAAAATCTAAAAAGTCATCAGATAATGATGCTGATGATAATAAGTTTATGCCTTCTGAAAAACCACCGATAGACGAGTTATTCATGATTAATTTTAAAAAAAATGGTGGTAAATTTATTTATTGTGAAAACAAAACAGAGCTTCTTGAAAATTTTAATGCTATTTTAAAAGAGAACGATTGGAAATCTAAGTCTATTTATTCTCATCAAATTAAAAAAGATCAAATCTTTTTAAAGGATCTTAATATCGATTTTACTTCAGATAAAAATGTAGAAATTTTAGTGAGCGATTGCGAATATCTTATCGCAAATACTGGCGCCGTTATGGTTTGTGCCAAACAAATTGGCGAAGGCAAACTGGTTGAATTACCCCATAATTTTATTGTTTACGCCACGACAAGTCAACTCTTGGAAAGTCTCGGAGAAGGCCTTCAGCTCATCAAGAAAAAGCACCAATCCAAAATTCCTGCAAGCATTACCACCCTTAAAACCTTTGAAGAAAAAACTGATTCTGACTTTTTAAGTTACGGGAGCACACAAAAAAACTTATATTTGTTGCTCTTAGAAGATTTGTAATACCGAATGTTATTTTAATGTCGCATAAAATGCTCCTTAAAATATACGTCGGTATTATACTTACGGTACTTTAATGGTGACATTATTAATCAAATTGGTATAACTTAATGAGTGAACTTTTTACCAGAATAATTTCAGGAGTAATTTACGCCGCTGCAATTTTTTTAGCGCTTTGGTCTGGTAAGTTGGCAACAAGTATTCTTTTTTTAATTTTTGGTTTAATATGTCTTTTTGAACTTCAAAAATTATTAAATTTTAGAAATTACGTTTCTTTTATTGTATATCCAATTGCTTTGATTTATTTTAATTATTTCAACACTTACGACGAAATAACTTTTCTATTTATCATTGCTTGTTTATTTGTAAAGCTATTGCTTTTAAGAGATATGTTTTCCCTCAGGGGCAGAAATGCATTTAGGCAAAAAAAACACTTGATTACTTTGATGTATATCGTGCCATCTATGGTGTTTTTAACTTTAATTCCAAAATTATATCCAGGTTACAATACGTATGTTTTACTCTATGTTTTTATTTTAATGTGGGTTAATGATTCTTTTGCATTTTTAATCGGAAAACGCTTTGGAAAACAAAAATTATTTGAAAAAATATCACCTAAAAAAACAGTTGAAGGTTTTCTTGCCGGATTTATATTTACTATTATTGGTGGAATAATTATCAGTTATTTCAATCAAACCCTAAGTTTTTACAATTGGGTTGTTGTTGGTATTTTAGTTTCTGTTTTAGGCACGCTTGGGGATTTAGTACAATCCAAATTTAAACGAAAAGCCTCAGTTAAAGACAGTGGAAGAATAATGCCTGGTCACGGTGGAGTTTTTGACCGTATGGATAGTATCATTTTTTCAAGTACATTTGTATATGGATTTTTATTTTTAATCAATCATGTTTCATAGAGAAGGTCAACAAATTTTAGTTATTGCTTTAATTTCAATTATAGCAATCAATTTATTAAGCATCAATTTTATCAATAGTGCTGTATTGCATTATATCATTTTTGGTGTAACACTCATTATTTTTATTTTAATAGCTCAGTTTTTCAGAAATCCAAAACGAAATTTTAAACGAGATAAAAACAAAGCTTTTTCTCCTGTTGATGGTAAAGTAGTTGTTATAGAAGAGGTCTTTGAAGATGAAATTTTAAAATCAAAATGTATTCAAGTCTCCATTTTTATGTCACCGCTGAATGTTCACGTCACAAGATATCCTTTGACTGGCGAAATTTATTATAGCAAATACCATAAAGGCAAGTATTTGGTGGCATGGCATCCTAAATCCAGCACAGAAAATGAGCGAACAACCGTAGCACTTAAAACCGAAAAATTTGGCAATATTGCCTACCGCCAAATCGCAGGCGCCGTAGCAAGGCGAATTATTAATTACGCTAAACCCAATGACAAAGCCATTCAATGTGAGGACTCAGGTTTCATTAAATTTGGTTCACGGGTTGACGTATTTTTACCTTTAGATTCTAACATTGAAGTTGAAATTAATCAAGTCGTCAAAGGCGGCTTAACTTCCATAGCATCAATAAGTTAATATGGATTTAAAACAATTAAAAGGAAAAGAAGTCGATCAAGTCTTTCAAAAGGCCTATCAAGCCGTGAGCGAAACCAAACACCGCTTCCAACAAGATACCTTACTCTATTTTTACGCCTACTACAAGCACGCAACAAAAGAATTTAATTTAGACCTCAGACATCATCCGCACAATGGCGAACAATTAGTCAGTGCGTTTAAAATGAATGCCCTTTTTCAAGTTAGACACCTTTCGGTTAAGCAATCAAAAATAAAATACATCGAGCTGGCCATTAAACATCTCGGAGACGATTTTTTAAAAGCATAACTATGCAATTGGTCTTTGCAACACACAATCAAAACAAACTTTTAGAAGTAAAAGCTATTCTTCCTCAGTCTATCGAGCTGCTTTCCCTTAACGACATCAACTGTCACGAAGACATAGCAGAAACTGCCAACACCATAGAGGGCAATGCTCAGCTCAAAGCCGATTATGTATTCAGAAACTACAACTTAGCTTGCTTTGCAGACGACACAGGTTTATTTGTCAATTCACTCAACGGTGAACCTGGCGTATATTCTGCACGTTATGCAGGTCAAGAAAAAGACGCTCAAGCCAATATAAATAAGCTTTTAGAAAACCTCAACAATAGACAAGACCGCAGCGCCTATTTTAAAACGGTCATCGCTTTTAAAACCGAAAATGACAACAAACTGTTTACAGGCATTTGCAAAGGCGAAATCACCAAAACACTCAGTGGCAGTGCTGGATTTGGATACGACCCAATTTTTAAACCCCAAGGCTATACACAAACTTTCGCCGACTTAGACCCGCAAACTAAAAACCAAATCAGCCATCGGGCTTTGGCATTACAAAAATTTATCGATTATTTCAATTGAGTTTAATTTAATGGCCTTTAACGGGCTACACGCTATATTCCCGCACGTGTGGGAGATGCCGTGTATCTTGTCCCGAAAAATATGTTTTTAATATTTTTTCGGGAATCCCTAAGCCAGACTTGAACTCATACCAAATATACTAAAATGAGATTAAAAGAAATTGAATTATACTTCGCTTAATCAAGGCATAAAAAATCAAGCATAGCCTTAATTACTCTTTTATTTTTTTAGCGAAGAGTAAAGCAAGTAGAAACTATTTATTTGTCTTATTATATAGCATATTTGGTATGACTTAAACCATCACGAATCAATTAAACAATTAAAAGTTTTAAACCCAAAACTTTAAATTATCCTTAATCTCAAAGCAATTTTTAGGCTTATAATTATATTTTATTTATTTTTACAACTGTTGAACACGTAAAAAATCATAAAATGAAAGATGTCGTTATAGTCAGTGCAGCCCGAACTCCAATTGGAAGTTTTCTCGGGAGTTTATCTTCAATTCCAGCTACTCAATTAGGCTCAATTGCCATCAAAGGCGCTTTAGATAAAATTAATTTAGACCCTAAACTCGTTCAAGAAGTTTTAATGGGCAATGTAGTTCAAGCCAACAACGGTCAAGCCCCTGCACGTCAAGCAGCACTCGGTGCAGGCATTCCAGAATCAGTGCCATGTACAACGGTCAATAAAGTTTGTGCCAGCGGAATGAAGTCAGTGATGCAAGCGGCTCAAAGTATTGCCCTTGGCGATGCAGACATTATTGTTGCTGGTGGTATGGAAAGTATGAGTCAAATTCCGCATTATCTACATTTAAGAAATGGACAAAAATTTGGACCTACCCAAATGGTTGATGGTATGCAAAGAGACGGCTTGTCTGACGCCTATGATAATCAAGCTATGGGAACTTGCGCTGATTTATGTGCAACAGACCACAATTTTTCAAGAGAAGAACAAGATGCCTTTGCTATTCAATCCTACAAACGCTCAGCTGAAGCTTGGCAATCTGGCAGATTCAATGACGAAGTCGTGCCTGTAGAAGTCCCTCAACGTCGTGGCGAACCTGTTGTTGTTAGTGAAGATGAAGAATTCAAAAACATCAAATTTGATAAAGTCAGCAAGCTAAGACCAGCCTTTAGCAAAGATGGTACGGCCACTGCAGCCAACTCTTCAACCATCAATGACGGCGCTGGTGCTGTCGTTTTAATGAGTAAAGACAAAGCAGACGAACTCAATTTAAAACCATTAGCAACCATTAGAAGCTATGCCGATGCAGCTCAAAAACCAGAACATTTCACTACTGCGCCAGCTAAAGCTTTACCTCTTGCGCTTAAAAAAGCAAAATTAGATTTAAAAGACATCAATTATTTTGAATTTAATGAAGCCTTTTCTGTGGTTGGTTTAGCGAATATGAAATTATTAGGACTTTCTGATAAAAATGTCAATGTCAATGGCGGTGCTGTTTCACTAGGTCATCCTTTAGGTTGCTCAGGCGTAAGAATTATCATAACTTTACTGCACATTTTAATACATAATGATGCCAAGTTTGGTGCAGCAGCCATTTGCAATGGCGGTGGCGGTGCTTCAGCGATGGTATTTGAACGTTAAATCAACTTAATAAATGGCTTACGGATGTTGTCACCTCAGTCTTGTTCCCGTTAGAGCAAGTGCAAACGATAAATCAGAAATGGTGACACAATTACTATTTGGCGATGTGTTTGAAATTATAGAACAAACCAAAAAATGGATTAAAATCCAAAACGCCTTTGACGCTTATGAAGGCTGGATTGATTCAAAACAATATCTCTCAATTGATTTACAACATTTCAATACCATAAAATCTCAACTTTTGAACTGCTCTACAGATCTTGTAGAGTATGTTCAAAGTCCCAAAAACGAATTGATTCCTATAGTAATAGGCTCTTCTGTACAAGGTTTATCTCAGTTTGATTATAAGTTTGATGTAACTTTGAGTCAAGGCGAAACACAACGTGATAACATTGTGCCTACTGCTCTACTCTATCTCAACGCACCTTATCTTTGGGGCGGCAAAAGTCCGTTTGGAATAGACTGTAGTGGTTTTACACAAATGGTTTATAAAATTTGTGGAATACCTCTCAAACGCGATGCTTCACAACAAGCCCAACAAGGCGAAAATTTAAGCTTTATAGAAGAAGCGCAACCAGGCGATTTAGCATTTTTTGATAATGAAGAGGGTGATATTATTCACGTTGGTATTATGATGAAAAACAATTACATTATTCACGCCCACGGACAAGTCCGCATAGACCGATTAGACCATACAGGAATTTTTAATGTTGAAACCAAAAATTATTCACATCAACTTCGGGTAATCAAGCATATTTAAAACACAAAGGTTTTGCCACTTTCAGCTAATGAAACAGGATCAAAAACAGTTTCTGCTTCTGTTTTAAACGCAAGTAAATTTTTGTAGCGCGCTGAATAGTGTCCTAGTATAAGATGTCCAACTTCTGCTTTGGCAGCAATAATTCCAGCCTGTTTTGCTGTAGAGTGCTTAGTTTTAGCACAAAGGTCCTCATTGATTTCTAAAAAAGTAGATTCGTGATACAATGCTGTTACTTTTTTTATAATGGGTACAATATCAGGTTTAAAAGCCGTATCACTGCAAAAAGCATAAGATTTTACGGGTTCAGGCGGAAAAGTTAGTTCTTCGTTAGGAATAATTTGACCGTTGTCTAAAATGATATCGTTTCCTTTTACAATTTTTTTATAATAAGCTTTATCGATAGGAAACTGTTCAACTTTTTCAATATTTAGCTTTCTGTCACTAGGTTTTTCTGTAATTAAAAATCCGTTTGTATAAACCCGATGGTCAAGAGGAATTGTTTGAACTTTAAATTTAGAATTATCTATAATTTCCTCTGAATTGTCAGATTCTAAAGCAACAAATTCTAAAGAATAGCTCAAATAAGATTTTGAATATTTAAGCTGAAGTTTTATGATGTCCTCAGCGCCTTTTGGTGCAAATATTTGTAAAGGCGTTTGTCGGTTGAGCAAACTTAAAGTGGATAAAAATCCTATTAAGCCATAAAAGTGATCACCGTGTAAATGTGAAATTAAAATATGCTTAATCTGATTAAACTTAATGCCTTGCTGACGTAATCTTACCTGAGTGCCTTCTCCACAATCTATTAATATCAACTGACCTCTAACTTCAACCACTTGCGCTGTTGGAAAAGCCTTGGTTTTTGGTGTAGCTGAATGGCAGCCTAAAATATGGATTTTTAATGGTGAACTCATCTAAAAGCCTAAATCACGTTCAATTTCTTCCATTTGTATCATATCTTCAGCTTCCTGTAGCGTTGGGACAACCTTAAGTTCTTCTGGAACATCGTCAATTACGATGGTATCATTAACTATAATGAATGATTTTTTGTTTTTGTAGTGTTTTAATGAAGGTTTCAGGTAGGCTAATAATTCATCAAGAGTCAGCTTACCATATTTTAAAATATCAACGACTAGGTTATCAGATTTAAATTGATCTAAAAGGCCATCAATAAAATGTGCAAATTCTTTAGCATCGTCTTTTTCATCTCTTAAAATAATGTAATTATCTTTTTTTATGCTTTGCATATTACTTATATAGTTGTAGTTGAATAGTGTTTAAGTTTTGAAGCCAACAGATATAATACTGCCATTCTAATCGCTACACCATTTTCAACTTGATTTAAAATTATAGCGTGGTGAGAATCGGCAATATCACTTGAAATTTCTACACCTCGGTTGATTGGGCCAGGGTGCATAATGACAATTTCTTTTTTGATTTGATCTAAGCGTTGTTTATCTAAACCGTACTGCGCAACATACTCACGAGTTGAAGGAAAATACCTTGTACTCATACGTTCATTTTGAACCCTCAACATATTAGCAACATCACACCATTTTAAAGCTTTATTGAGATTGTGTTCTACCTCAACACCAAGGCTTCTGATATGTTGTGGCATTAAAGTATTTGGTCCACAAACTTTGACTTCCGCGCCAAGTTTTTTTAAGCAAAAAATATTGCTTAAAGCTACCCTAGAATGAAGGATATCACCTACTATCACAATTTTCTTTCCTTTAACTTCGCCTAATTTTTCACGAATTGAATACGTATCTAAAAGCGCTTGTGTAGGATGCTCATGAGTGCCATCGCCAGCATTCACTATTGAAGCGTCAATATGTTTAGACAAAAACACGCCAGCACCAGGATTAGGATGTCTCATCACAACCATATCTACTTTCATCGCTAAAATATTATTAACAGTATCCACAAGTGTTTCGCCTTTGCTGACTGAAGATGACGAGGCTGAAAAGTTTACCACATCAGCACTGAGTCGTTTTTCAGCCAATTCAAAAGACAAACGAGTTCGGGTACTATTTTCAAAAAACAAGTTAGCTATAGTAACATCTCTTAGTGATGGGACTTTCTTTATTGGTCGGTTAATAACTTCTTTAAAGTGGTCTGCGGTTTCAAAAATAAGTTGAATATCAGCAGCACTGATATGTTTTATCCCTAATAAATGATTTACACTCAGTTCACTCATCTTGATCTTGTATTAAATATACGGCGTCTTCGCCATCATTTTCTTCCCACGAAACAATAACACGCTCACGATTAATGGCATCAACTTGTCTTCCTTTATAATCGGGCTGTATAGGCAAATGCCGACTAAAACGACGGTCGATTAAGGTTAGTAATTCTATTGATTTTGGTCGACCAAAAGACTGAATAGCAGTCAATGCAGAACGGATACTTCTGCCTGTATAAAGTACGTCATCTACAAAAACAACTTTTTTGTTTTCAACTATAAAATTGATATCTGTTTTATTGGCTTGAAGCACTTTATCGCTTCGCATAAAATCGTCTCTAAAAAAAGTAATGTCAAGTTTGCCAAATTTAACTTGTTCAATCTGATAAACCTCGTTGAGTAGTTTTTGTAATCTATGGCTTAAATACACGCCTCTAGGTTGCAAACCTATGATAACCGTGTCTTTAAAATCGTCGTGATTTTCTATCAATTGGCAAGCCAATCGATTGAGAATAATATCAATTTCTTTGTGATTTAATAGCTTTTTCTTACCCATGTATTGTTGATGCATCAGTATATTACAAAAGTAAATAATTTATCGAGATGATGATTTATAATGAACTTTATATTCTTTTTAAAACCAAAGCTATAGTCATTTTTTAATAAAGTTAAAGAAACCTAAACTTCAATCCAACTCGACTAAAGCTATTATATTTGAAATTAAAAAATTTATGCAAATGCGATTTTGGTTTCTCTTGTTGTGTTGTTATATATCATTTCTTTCTGCTCAAACACCATCTAAACCAAATGCTGTAGAAATTTATAGAGATTTAAAAGGTTTAAATTTTCTCGGCACAGTTTTGTATGTTGCTGCCCATCCTGACGATGAGAATACCAGATTAATTTCTTATTTTTCCAACAAAACCCATGCTCAAACCTATTATCTCGCTTTAACACGTGGCGACGGTGGGCAAAATCTTTTAGGGTCTGACTTGAAAGAAGCTTTAGGACTCATTCGCACCCAAGAGTTGCTCAAAGCTCGGTCTATTGATGGCGGTCAACAACGCTTTACTCGAGCCATTGATTTTGGCTACTCTAAATCGCCTGAAGAAACACTCAATATCTGGAATAAAGACAGTATACTTCACGATATGGTTTGGACCATAAGAAACATAAAACCCGATGTTATTATTAACCGTTTTGACCACCGTACTCCTGGAACAACTCATGGTCATCATACAGCTTCAGCAATGTTGAGTATAGAGGCTTTTGATTTGGCAGCTGATTCAAATCAATTTAAATTTCAATTAAATTCTACTCAAACTTGGCAAGCTAAACGTTTGTTTTTTAACACCTCGTGGTGGTTTTACGGTAGCCAAGAGGCTTTTAAAAACGCAGATAAATCTAATTTAATGTCGTTTGATATTGGCGAATATTATCCTGATTTGGGATTGTCTAATTCTGAAATTGCTTCACTGAGCCGAAGTCAACACAAATCTCAGGCGTTTGGCAATACGCCAAGTCGTGGTGAACAATTAGAATATCTCGAAATCATTAAAGGCGACTTGCCTAAAACTCAAAATATTTTTGCAGGTGTTGATACGTCTTGGAATCGCGTTAAAGGCGGCCAACCCATTCAACAACTTGTTGATAAGATTATCGCCAACTATGATTTTTCTAAGCCTTACCAAAGCGTGCCAGATTTAGTCAAAGCATATCAGCTTATTCAAAACCTAGACAATGAACACTGGAAACACATCAAAACTCAGCAAATCAAATCTATTATCAAAGCTTGTCTTGGCTTGTATATTGAAAGTGTTAGCGAATCTCCATTCGCCAATGCCAACCAAAACCTAAAAATAAATACAGAAATTATTAACCGGAGTCCAATTGATATCAAGTTATTGGATATTAAATTGGGTTCAGAAAGTTTATTTTCAAATAAAAAAACTTTAAAAAACAACCAAGCAGTTTACAAGACTTTTAATGTCGATATTGACAATAAAAACACTTTACCCTATTGGCTAAATTTACCACCAAAAAAAGGACTTTATCAAGTTTCAAAACCCAATTTAATAGGTTTGCCTGAAACCCCAAACCCTTATCAGTTGAAGTTTAATCTTGAAATAGAAAACACTGAGATTAATTTTTATTCTGATGTGGTTTATAAATACAATGACCCCGTAGACGGCGAAGTTTTTGAACATTTTGAAATCCTGCCTGAAGTTTCTATTAAGCCTTTAAAAGAAGTTGCAATTTTCAAAAATGGAAATTCAAATAATTTTAGAGTTCAAGTAAAATCTTACACCGATTCCTTTGAAGGTCAGGTCACTTTAGACTTACCTAAATCTTGGAAAGTTGAACCTTCATATTTTGATGTTAATTTAACTGAGCCATCTGAAACTAAAACTTTTGATTTTAAAATCACACCGCCTGAAAACACTGAAAAGGTTGAGGTTAAAATTTTAGTTCAATCAAAAAATGAAGAATTTTCTAAGCAAGTTAAAACTTTAGATTACAGGCATATTCCCAAACAAGTTTACACGCAAGAGGCGAAAAGCGCTATGGTGAACATCAAATTTAATCAAGGAGTGAAAAATATTGGGTACATTAAAGGTGCTGGCGACAAGATTCCAGAAAACTTAAAAAGCCTTGGTTATAATGTTGAATTTATTGACTTAACAAAAATCTATAACCCTGAAAGCTTAAAGCATTATGATGCCATAATTTTAGGCATCAGAGCTTTTAATACAGAAGAACAGCTTGTCACAAAAAATGAAATTTTATTTAATTATGTCAAGCAAGGCGGAACTTTAATTACGCAATACACTACAACTTACGGTTTATTGACTGAAGAAATTTCGCCCTTAAAACTCAATTTATCTCGAAACAGAGTGACTGATGAAACAGCTAAAGTTCAGTTTATTAATAAGAATCATAAAGTGCTTAATTACCCCAATAAAATTACAACAGAAGATTTTGAGGGTTGGATTCAAGAGCGCGGTTTATATTTTCCAAACCAATGGGACAAAGCTTTTCAACCCATTTTAAAAATACAAGACTACGAAGATAAACCAACAAAAGGAAGCCTACTTGTTGCTCCATACGGCGAAGGTTATTATATTTACACAGGATTAAGTCTTTTTAGACAATTACCCGCAGGAGTTCCTGGCGCTTTCAGATTATTATCTAATTTACTATCAATCAACTCCAATGAATAAACCCAAGTCATATCGGTGGAAACGGTTTTATACTATTGTTTTAGTGGCTAATCTTGTTTATATTCTTTTGATGTATTGGTTAATGACGGCTTTAAATTAGACTATGCATTATATAGATATTATTGTGATGGTGGTTAGTATTGCTTTTATAGTGATATATGGCACCTATAAAACCAAGAAAAGCAAAAACGTTCAAGACTATATTAAAAGTGGTAATGATGCCCGTTGGTGGACCGTTGGAGTTTCTGTTATGGCTACACAAGCTAGTGCTATTACTTTTTTGTCTACGCCTGGTCAAGCCTATGATGACGGTATGGGCTTTGTTCAGTTTTACTTTGGTTTGCCCATTGCTATGGTCATTATTTGTATGGTTTTTATCCCTATTTATCATCGCTTAAAAGTTTATACCGCGTACGAGTACCTTGAAAGCCGTTTTGACAAAAAGACCCGAACACTCACTGCTTTGCTCTTTCTCACGCAACGTGGACTATCTGCTGGCATAACCATTTTTGCACCTGCCATTATTCTTTCAGCTGTTTTAGGCTGGGATTTATTTACACTAAATATTATCATTGGAATTCTGGTGATTATTTATACCGTTTCGGGAGGAACTCGAGCTGTAAGTGTGACCCAAAAACAACAAATGGCTGTAATTTTTTCTGGGATGATCATTGCTTTTTTTGTAATTTTAAGTTATCTACCCGAGAACATTAATTTTAGTAATGCTTTAGAAATTGCCGCTTCAAGTGGTAAAATGGAAATTTTAAATTTCGATTTTGATTTCAATCAGCGATACACCGTTTGGAGTGGATTAATTGGTGGTACATTTTTGGCACTCTCCTATTTTGGCACAGACCAAAGTCAAGTACAACGCTATTTAACGGCCAAATCGGTTAAGCAAAGTCAAATTGGAATGCTGTTTAATGGTTTACTTAAAGTGCCAATGCAGTTTTTTATTTTACTGGTTGGCATAATGGTATTTGTGTTCTATCAATTTAATACCGCGCCATTAAATTTTAATCCTGCTGCTGAAATTGCAGTTAATGAAAGCGAATACAAAACCGACTATCAACAGCTCAACAATAAATTAGAGCAAAATTTTGAGCATAAAAAAACACTTTTTGCGCAAATGAATACAGACGATATCTCTGAGGCTAAGTTTGAGCAGTTAAAAACTCAGCTTGCTGAAGCTAATGTTAACGAAAAAGAACTCAGAGAAGATGCTAAAACTGTGATTAGTCAAGCTGACGACACCGTAGAAACAAATGATACGGATTATGTATTTATACATTTTATACTCAACAATTTACCACGTGGATTGATTGGTTTGCTTTTAGCTGCCATTCTCTCTGCAGCGATGTCTTCAACTGCGTCAGAATTAAACGCTTTAGCTTCAACCACAGCAATGGACTTATATAAAAGAAATGTAAAAGCAGCAAAAACCGATATGCATTTCGTGAATATTTCGAAGTTCTTTACCTTACTTTGGGGTCTTATTGCAATTACAGTGGCTTGTCTTGCGCCACTATTTGATAATTTAATTGAGTTGGTCAATATTATTGGCTCTATATTTTATGGGAATGTTTTAGGTATTTTTCTTTTAGCATTTTTCATTAAATACGTCAAATCAGCAGCGACTTTTTGGGCGGCTGTGATTACTCAAATTATTGTCATTATTGGC
Organism: Bacteroidales bacterium; assembly: GCA_041694175.1. Classification (GTDB taxonomy): domain Bacteria; phylum Bacteroidota; class Bacteroidia; order Flavobacteriales; family Flavobacteriaceae; genus Psychroflexus. Next base: position 8,628 of record JASMTR010000092.1, on the reverse strand, counting down.
TATTATTTTGATATTATGCCGTATTTATGGCTCAATTTGTTTGGTTGCGCTTTAGTCATGGGTATTGCTTTAATCATTCAAACTTTAAACCGAAGATTATGAAAACTTATAAATGGGGTGTTTTAGGCTTAGGAAAAATTGCTCATAAATTTGTGCAAGACTTGCAAACAGTTGAAAATGCAGAACTTTATGCTGTAGGTTCACGTACACAAAACAAAGCTGATGAATTTGCAAAGGAATACAAAGCCACAAAAGCCTATGGCAGCTATGAAGAATTGATTCAAGACTCTGATATTGATGTGGTTTATATTGCTACGCCACATATGTTTCATAAAACTTATACCGTTGCTGTTTTAAAATCAGGCAAAGCGGTGTTGTGTGAAAAAGCTTTTGCAATGAATCAAAATGAAGTTGAAGAAATGATTCGCACAGCTCAAAACAGCCAAGTGTTTTTAATGGAAGCCTTGTGGACCAATTTTATGCCAACAATCAAAACGCTAAAAGGTTTTCAAGAAAAAAACACTTATGGAAACATTAAAAACATCCAAGCTGAATTTTGTTTTCAAGCTCCTTTTGACGCTGAAAAGCGTTTATTTAACCCTAAATTAGGTGGTGGTGCTTTGTTAGATATTGGGATTTATCCTGTTTACTTGGCTTTAAAACTCCTCGGAAAACCAAATCATATTTCAGCAGAAAGCAAACTATCATCGACTGGGGTGGATTTAGAAACTAAAATGATTTTTGAATATAACAATAATATCAAAGCTGACTTGTTTTGTAGTTTTGACCAAACAAGAGAAAATTTTGCTTTCATTGAATTTCAAAAAGCAAAAATAAAATTAGGACCACGTTTTCACGAAACGGATAAGCTCAGTATTATAACAAGTGATAATAAAATTGATAAAGATTTTAATTACCAAGCCAAAGGTTATCATTTTGAAATTGCGCATGTTCAAGACTGTTTAGAGCAAGGTTTGACTGAAAGTCCTTTGATGCCTTTTGAGTTTTCTTTAGAACTCATAAAAACTTTAGATGAAATTAGAGCGATTGTTGGGTTAGAATACGATTAAAATGTTGTTCATTTTGACTGCGTAAAATGTTAACAATTTCGCTTTAGATTTCCATTTATTCCATTATTGATTTTCTAAACCATGAAAAAACGGAATGCCCATATTGTCGTTTTTGGTCAAAATTAGGGTGGTTTGACAGATCTGTGTGTTTAGAGTGTTCTACAATTAATATTCCATTATCTTTTAGTTTATTAGATTTGAAAACAGCATCGACTATGTTTATAAACTCTTCTTCAGAAAACGCGTAAGGTGGGTCAGCAAAAATAATATCAAAAGTCTCATCACAAGTTTCAAGAAAATGGAAAACATCTTGAGTTTTAATATTGATTGAAATATGTAAACTTTCAGCAGTTTGACTAATAAAATTAGTACAGCCTTTATTTTGGTCAACGGCAGTAATATTGGTTGTGCCTCTGGACGCAAATTCAAATGAAATAGATCCGATTCCGGCAAAAAGGTCTAAAACTTTTAAAGCCTTAAGATCGTAACTGTGATATAAAATATTGAATAAAGCTTCTTTAGCTCTATCGGTGGTTGGTCTTACGGGTAAATCTTTAGGGGCATTTATTCTTCGACTTTTAAATTGACCTGATATAATGCGCATATTTTTTAGTCTTTAGCTTTTAGTTGTTAGCTTTCATTTTAGTTAAAGGAATATAGTTAATCGATAAAAGCTGCCAGGTTTTTTTGTTCGTGTTTTAAGTTTAAAATGTAACGTTTAATGGTATCAATTGAAGAAGAATCCTTTAAATCGTGAAAAATTTCTAATTGTACTTCTCTCTGATCAAATTTAAGTTCTTCTACACAAAACAAAACATAATAAGCTAGGTCTAAATCGGTTTCATAATTAAAACTATTACCTAATTTAAATTTTTGCCCCTCAAAGGCAATGATATCAATATGAGTCGGTTGAACGTAAACCTGAAGTTTTTGAACTGGGTCAAATGAATGTGAATGAGCATGTTTAATTAATGAATGTGTAAAATGCTCGTATTCAAACTCTTCAAAGTGTTCTAAAATTGCATTGTGATAATTCATCAAGGGAATATAAACTTGATAAACATTAATACTATCAATATATTCTGATACTATTTTGTCTTGTTCAAAAAGCTTGACATTGTATTTTAAATAATCTGCTTTAGCTTCTTCTTGAAAGTAATCTTCTGGGACGAGGCTGTAAAACGAATTTGAAAAAGCTAACTTAAGCTGTGTAAATTGGTATGAATCCTTGTAGTTTTTTAGTTGTCTTTTGAATAAATTTAAGCTCTTAGTGCTTAAAATATCTGTCACTTCAAGTGGCTCTAGAGACAGAGACTTGTCTGCAGATTGGTGATGTAAATAAAACAAAAATCCATCCTGACCGATCAAGATGGATAATTGTTTAAATTGATAGGTATCTGTGTTATTCTTGTTTACCATAGTTAATTGGCCAGTTACCACTGGTATCCACTTCATTCATAGAACCTACTTTAATGTAAGGTCCGTTCACACCATCGACCGATACGGTTTGTTTTTCTTGTATAATTAATTCTGGATCTAAGCCTTCTAAAATTATAGACTTATTGATTTTAGCTTCAAATACAGGAACTCTATTTTTATTAACCGTAACATAGCCCGCATCCAATTCAAACTTGGCATTTTCTGTAGTTGGAACAATATTAAGTTTAGAATAATCGTAATTCTTAAATAAAGAGTCTTTAACTTTAACCGTTCCTAGCGTATCAATAACAACATCTTCTACCATTTTATCTACACCATAGGTTTTAAGATATTCTTTATCAAGGTAAGTTGTATCTCGTCTTTGGGTTAAGGTAAATTCTGCAGTATCAATAAACCGTGTTAAGCTATCAAATGAACTCGTAAATTTGCCTACCACATCGCGATGAGCCAATTGAGCTTTACGGATTTTATCCATTTTTTCAATCACTTTCGCGTATCGTTGCTCTTTTTTCTTGTTAAATTCTACAGGACCGTAAATTGAGTTGTAATTTAAATACACTAAAACTACAATGGCAATCCATAAGACAATCTGAATAACTACTTTCATAATTTATTAAAATATGTTTAGACTTGTCACAAATCTACAATTTTTTTTTAATCCAAAAACTATACGTCATTAAATTCAATAATATTTCCTTTATTTGAAAAGGATTTCTTCCAGAAAGTAAATAATATGAATGAAACAGAACTTTACAATAATTTAGTCAAAGATTTTGCTTATAACCCAACAACAGATCAAACTACAGCCTTAAAACGCTTATCAAAATATTTGATTGACGACAATAACGAGCAAATATTTTTACTGAAAGGATATGCAGGTACTGGTAAAACTACCATTATTTCTACCGTTGTAAAAAACCTGACCAAACTTCGTTTAAAATCGGCTTTGATGGCCCCTACTGGTCGTGCTGCTAAAGTGATGAGCAATTACTCCAATAGACCAGCTCAGACTATTCATAAACGCATTTATTTTCCACAAAAAAACGCTAAAGGCGGTGTTAACTTTGTACAGAAAGAAAATAAATTTAGAAATACTGTTTTTATTGTCGATGAAGCCTCTATGATACCAGACTTTTCTTCGGGTGATGATTTATTTAGTGGGAATTCACTCTTAGATGATCTAATAGAGTTTGTATTTAGCGGTGAAAATTGCAGATTAATTTTAATAGGCGATACGGCTCAGCTTCCACCGGTAAAAGCTGATCTTAGCCCAGCTTTAGACCAAGATATCTTGAGGACCAAATACCATACAGAAGTTACTACCATTGAACTCACAAAAGTATTAAGACAGCAAATGGATAGCGGGATTTTACGTAATGCCACAAGCATGAGAAAAGGCCTACAAAACGAGTTTCCTGAGCAATTCAAATTTAATTTAGAACAACAAAACGATCTTATCCGTCTTATTGATGGTCACGAAATCATGGACGCCATTAATACAGCTTATGAAGAAGATGGCCACGAAGAAACGGCTATTGTCGTTCGTTCCAATAAACGCGCTAACCAATACAACCAACAAATTCGTCAGCGTATTCTGATGCGTGAAGGCGAAATAGCTGTTGGTGATTTTCTAATGGTGGTCAAAAACAATTATTTTTGGCTGAAACCGACATCAGAAGCCGGTTTTATTGCCAATGGCGATATTATTGAAATTCTAAAAATTAGAGGGCTTTTCGATTTGTATGGGTTCCGTTTTGCTAAAATCAAAGCTCAAATGGTAGATTATCCTGATATGAACCCCTTTGAAACTGTGATTATACTTGATACACTTGAAATGAATACGCCTTCGCTTCCTTTTGAAGACGCCCAAAAACTTTATCAAGAGGTTTTAAAAGATTATGCTGATATCAAATCTAAATATAAACAGTTTTTAAAGGTCAAAAACAACGAATTCTTTAACGCCCTGCAAGTCAAATTTAGTTATGCCATGACCTGCCATAAATCTCAAGGTGGGCAATGGAAGACTGTATTTATTGAACAACCCTATATGCCAGAAGGCCTGGATCAAAATAGTTTGAGATGGCTCTACACCGCTTGCACAAGAGCCAGAACTAAACTTTATTTGATTGGGTTTCAGAAGCAGTTTTTTGATGAGGGGTGAGGTTTTGAGTTTGTGAGTTTATTAGGTTAATAGTTGTGAGGTTATTGGTTATGACGTTATAAAGTTTGCAACGATAGAAATCACATCAACTGATTGTCACTCTAAGCCCGACAAATGGAGGGCTTAGCCTACCTTGCCGGCAGGCAGTCTGTTATATAAAAACCTAGATATCTGAATTCAATTTATATATCATTGCTTTTCAATTAATTAATCTATATAAAATAATATTTCTACTTAATAACAACACTATAATACCAATTTAACTTAATAATGACGCTAATAATCTGCTATAGGTATAATGCCGACGTATATTTTAAGGAGCATATATGCGACATTTAAAATAACGTTCGGTATAATCCCCTCAAGGGGATATTTTCACTATAACTATCTTCCCTTGAGGGAGTACGAAGGAGGGTGTATATTGATTTTCAACACTTTATATTTTCTTTAATCAAACTCAGGTTAAATAATAAAAAAACGACAGTGGTAGTGTTTGTTACAAGAAAACCTGCAAGGTTTTTGAAACCTTGCAGGTTCGAAAAAAAATAATTTGTAATTTTGCAAAACTAACCCAAACCTCATGCCCGAAAATCCCCTAGTGTCTATCATCATCCCAACCTATAACCGGGCACATTTAATAGGCGAAACATTAGACTCGGTATTAGCACAGACCTACCATAATTGGGAATGCATTATTGTGGATGATGGCTCTACGGACAACACAGACGAAGTCGTTGGCGCTTACGTTGAAAAAGATTCGCGTTTTAAATACTTTCATCGCCCAGAAGAACATTTGCCTGGTGGTAATGGCGCGCGTAATTATGGGTTTAAGATGAGTCAAGGAGAATATGTGAATTGGTTAGATAGTGATGATTTATTTTCAGAAAATAAAATTGAAGAGCAATTAAAATTGATAATAGGTAAATCTTATGCAGTTTGCACTTGTAAATGGGGAAGATTTGAGCAAAAAGATTATTTTAAATTAAAAGACTTAGAAATTTATAAGGACTACAAACCAGGATATCACCTATTAAGATTCTACGGCAAAAAGGGTGCTTTTTTTCCATCCCACACATTTTTAATTCATAAAGATATTATTTCAAAATCTGGTTTATGGAATGAATATTTAAAAATTAATCAGGATGGAGAGTTTTATTGTAGAGTCTTAATTAATGCGACGGAAGTTGTTTTTAGTAGCTTGTCCTATATTTTATATCGTTCCAATTCAAATAATAAAACTAGCGATTTAATTTCTGAAATCAAAGCTAAACATGCTATTGTAAGTTGGAGACTTATAGAAGATCAACTTAAAATAATCGAAGATGATTTTTCTGCATATGTAGAAAGAGGCAAGTTTTATATCTATAATAAAATAGCTGAGGATTACAAAAGCTTGATTGATGAAAACCCTTGTTTTTTTAAAGACCAAAAAAGGTTTTATTCAATAAAATCTCGTCTATTCAGGAAGATGAATAAATTGTTTTCATGAAAAAAATACTCATTACAGGTCCAATTGGCGGTATATATGGCAGAGATGTAGAAGCTAATCTAGTAGCTCAAGCCTTGGAGAAGCATTATGAATTATCTTTTTTTTCAACGGGCGTGGTTTCAAAAAATACAGTAAGCATCTCTGAAATTAAAGGCGCTAAAATGACTTCATTAAGAGCTAAGTATTTAAAAAATCCTATTCTCCTATTTTTTGCAATAGTCTCTTGGTTTACGAATCGATTTAAACACAATTTGGTCAGGTATTCTAAAAATAAAATTAATGCTAAGCTGATTGAGAAATTCAATTGGGATATAAAAATTATTGAAAACCAAATCAAAGATAAAGATGTTGTCATTTGTTTTGTTCAACTCTCAAGCTCATATCTTTCTGATATTATAAAATTATGTAAAAAAAACAATGTAAAAATTGTAATCAGAACAACAGGGTTTATCAGTAGCTGTCCTCTAAATCTCGATTTAGTTAAACAAGTAGATTTGTTTATTCATCACTCCACATCAAATAAAAATAATTTAGAAAAATTCTCACAACATAATTTTGTGATAATTGATCAATCTACAACTTTAGAAAACAAATTAGTTAAAATCAATTTTAATAGTAAAAAAAATGTTTATAATTTTGGGTATGTTGGTAGATTGGATAGTGATAAAGGTATTTTAGAAATTATTGAAGTCGCTATAAAATATCATTTTAAACTCATTATTGCTGGTGATGGCGAATTAAAAAATAAGATAGAACAATTGTGCAAACAAAATGATAATATTTCTTATTTAGGTCATATAAATTTTAATGAGTTACAGAATTTTTATAAAGAAATAGATGTTTTTTTAATCAATTCTGAAACAGAGACTGGACCACTGACTGGTTTAGAAGCTATGTGTTCCTCTTGTTTTATAATATCTAAAAAAGTTGGTGCAATGCCAGATAGATTAATTGAAAACGAAAATATTTGGATTGAAAATGGGCTAGAAAATGCCGTTGATAATTTCTATAAAATGGATAAAGATATTATCAAAAATAGAGCTCAAAAAAACAAAGATATTTATTTGAAAAATTACAGTTTAAAATTAATAAAAAATAAATATCTATCAACTATTAATACTTTATTAAATGCGTAGAGGCATAAATCCAGTTAAAACAGTTTTAATCATTTTACCTCAGCTCTCAGGTTATGGTGGCATGGAGATAGAAAACATTGGTTTTATCAATGCTTTAGTTGAGAAAAGTGATTTAAAAGTTAAAGTGTTATCCATAGAAATTGATAAGGAATCTAAAGCTCTAATAAACAATAACACAGAATTTGTCAAATTAAAAAGATCATTAATTTTAAAATGTATATCCGTTTGGTTTTTTAAGGTATTAATAAAATCTAAGTTTAATTTTAAAAAAACTATTAGAACATATCTAAGTCGTTACCCTCAACTACTTGATCCATATCTATTTCGTGAAACAAAAGTTGATGATATTATTTTTTGTTCGTTACATCCGCAGAAAATTGTAAGGCATATTCAACAATTTTGTAATGAATATAAGCGACAATTTGTTTTTCATCAAATATCTGAACCTCATCAAAAATATAGCTCATTCTACCAGTCCTTGACAAAAAAAGATGTTGTTCTCATTTCAAGTGATAATAAGTTAAAAGAAATAAGTAGGCAAAATAACAACCCAAATTTTAGAACAATAAAACAATGGATTTATACCAATGAAAATGAATTTTTAAACCTAAATATAAATTCAGAACAACAGGTTAAATTTGGGGTAATATCAAGGCTTGATAAAGAAAAAAATATTCAATTATTACTACAAGCCACAAAACTCCTTGATAATGATAATTTTAAAGTGATAATTTACGGCAATGGAAATGAAGCAAAAAGTCTAAAATCTTATACTTCTAAGCATAAACTTGATGACAAAATTATATTTAAAGGAAGTATTGACTATAACAACAGATTTAAAGCTTATCAAGACATTGATGTTTTTGTTTGCACCTCAATTAGTGAAGGTGGACCAATCACTGTTTTAGAGGCTATGGCTGCTGGGATGCCTGTGATTTCCACAAATGTGGGCGATGTGCCTAATCGGGTTATAAATAACCACAATGGCTTTGTACTAAACGATAATGATGATGACAAAGAGTTGTCTCAACTCATGTTAAAATATATCAATAAACCAAAATTAGTTGACAGTCATGGTAAAAATGGAAGAAATCGGTATCTAAATGAATATCATTCTAAAGTTTCAAAAGACTTGTTTGTATCAGTCCTTCTATAAAATTTATAGTATATGAAAGTTTTAATTTTATGCGAAGTTCTTGATCTTGAGGGCACAAGCGAAGGTATTGTATCTAATTCATTTGTTGTAAAATACAAGAAGCTTTTTCCAAATCATGATGTTGAAGTTGTTTGGTTAAGCGATAGACCACATCTTGAAGAATTATCAAAGAAACT
>JASMTR010000091.1:0-3039 GCA_041694175.1 Bacteroidales bacterium | reverse complement strand
ATTAATCAAAATTCCACCAAAAAAATTCCTTCAACTTAATTAATCAAAAAATGGGTGAGCCTATAATTTTAAAAATACTTTTGGGTAGTTACACACAACGTGTGCGTATATGACAAGTAGCGTGTAAAAAAGAGCGAATTTTTCGGTTGCGCCACAAGCCAATTTTTTGTTTTGGTTTTTATCTTTAAACTTCTAAAACGCCAAAAATAAAAAATTGGCGACTTTCCAAATATACCAAAATTTCCGGTTTAGAAAAGCCGCAGCTATTTGTTATATACGGTGTTGTGGTGCGTTTTTTTATTCATTCACTTCTGTTTCTCCAAATTTATCAAGTTGGTTTAATTCGGAAAAAAGTTTTTCATATTCTCTGTCAAATTGTAAGCGAAAAAATGATTTTATCAGCTCGGTATCTTTAGTTGTAAACATATCAAGCCATTTAATTTTTTTTTCTTTGCCAAACCCGAAAAAGGTTCTTTTCTTTTTTGGGTAAATATATCCAATGATAAACTCGTATTCTTTTTGGTTACCCGCTATGGACACCCAAAATATTCTGTTTTCTTTTTCATCTACTACTGAAATCGTTGGCGAAACTTTATCGGGATATTCTTTTACTCTTTTAAGTTCATCCAACCACGGAAATTGTTCAAATTCCGTTATAAAGCCTTGATAATGGATATTTCCTTTTAAATCCTTTTGGTCAAAATCATATCCCGCTTTTTGAACGTTCCAAGTGAAATTATTTGTTGTCATATTTTTTCAATTCGAAGTTTTATTTGGGCATAAATCTCGTTGGATTTTCTTTCTCAATTTTATTTTTTTCGGTGAGTTTTTGGTTGCTAAATTCACGTGAGTATTTTTTGTATTGTTGATGAATAATTTTCTCTAATTCTGAAAAGTTAAATCTCAATGAGTTTGAAGTTATAGTGATTGGCGATCCATATTTTTTATAATTGGATTTCATTGCAATTTTCCCTATTTTACTTTTTTTCTGTTGAATATATTCTTCAGGATTTTTAACGTCAAGCATTATAAAATTCTGTGAATACACTTGTTCAGTGCGTATTCCAACAATATCAGTCCATTTTATCAACCCAACACTCGTTGCATTTGAGTTGTCAACAATTCCATTTTCGTTGATTATCAGGCCATATTTTTTGTCAAAAAGTTTTTTGAAAGCAAAAACAGCACAAAATCCAAAAAAAATAATTGCGGAAATTCCCACTGCTTGAATTAAGGTTTCATTCGTCCGCCTAATTGATAAAAATTGTTCAGGTTCAAGAAGAAACCAGATGCCAATAATCACAATAATTAGCGCTCCGAAGAATAAAAGTAAAATTTTCTTTTTGCTTAAAGATATTTTTATTTCGTTATTCATTCTCGTTTTTTTTAAATGCACCACAACGTCTCGGCTATGCGTAGTGCGGGATTTCAAGGCACTTACTTTTCAATTTAGCACTTTGTTTATTTAATGTAATTACTTTCATATCAGCACTTTCCCCCGCATTACGTATAGCCATTGTTGGCGGTAGTTTTTATTTATTATCAGGTAGAAAATCAAGCTCTTTAGGGTATTTATTAAAAGATTTGACTTTCTTTTTCGCATCATCATAATGACTTTCTTTGACATACATGGTTTTCAAAGAGTCCCATCTTGTTTTAACTGAATTAATATGATCATCAAGTTCTGGATGACTCATTAATGTAGTCAAAATGGTTTCTATTTGATGTCGAATTCTTTCATATTCTATACCTAATTCCCTGTGTTTTTCAGCTTTCTCACCTGGTCTAATAAACGATTGATAACCTGTCAAAATAGCCACAACAAACAAAATTAAAGGCAAAACATATTCTTTAACCCATGGTTGTTCGATGAAAGGGAATCTATAAGTAAAAGCAACAACAGTAGATAAAATAAAAGCCCAAACTCCTGTTCTTCGTTCTATTTTGCTGAAAGATATAGACTGAAAACAATGAGCATATTCAAGTTGATGAACTTTTCTCATCCAATCTAAGAGCATAAGTTCTTTTTTATTCATAATTGATTATCAATTTTGTCCAAAAGGTATAAAGGTGAAATATTCATTTTTCTATTCACTTCAGATTCTTTTATTTGTTTTGGACCAATAACAAAAGATTCTCCTAAACCATCTTTTCCTGTGAAAGAAAAGAAGGTAGCAGAACATTTCGGAGAATTTTTATGACCTGATTTATGAAGCTTACTTGGCTTAATTTCATAAACTGCCATTTCATTATGCACTTCTTCACTGACTTTAATAAGTTCTGCATCAATATTCTTATTGACAGCTTTGGATGTATGCTGGTTAACTTCGTTCAGAGAGTCATTGTAGATGACTTTAAAGAATGAATGTTTTGCATTTTCGGAATCCTTGATGTACTCAAATCTGTCGTTGACTATTTTTCCTGTTATTACCCAACTCTTTGCATAAAAAGTATGTGAATGGATTGAAAAGTCTTCCACTTTCTGTAAGTCCATATATTCATCTAAGGATTCGTCCCAAATATGAAGGCGTAAAAAGTCAAAGGTTTCTAATGTCTCGTCTCTTTTGTAAATAGGAATAGATAAAAAACCCTGAGAACCAATAGAAGATATAATATAACTTGTGGGTATTATTCTTATGGATTCGGAAATTAATCTCCAAACAGTCCTTGTGTCAAGAATCAAGTCATTGTCTCTACATGAAATTAATTCACGAACCCCTATAAGTCTGTAAACTAAAGATTTTACAAAATTGTCGGCTTGTTTTTCTGTAACCTTTTGAAGGTCAATAATTGTTTGCCTATCGCTTTTTTCAAAAAAGATTGCAAGCAGAACATCTGTGGAAACAATATCATTTTTAAAGTTTTCACTATACCCTTTTAGGAGTGGCTCGTAATAGCTAATAAATTCTTCTTTCGTGATTATTTGATTCTGCTTCATGTTTAGTTCAAATTACCGCCAACGGTCTAGTATAAGAATAGTAGCGGATTTTTACACACTAACTTTTCGGTTAAACACAGACCTTATTTATATTTATTTAC
>JASMTR010000090.1:0-20910 GCA_041694175.1 Bacteroidales bacterium | reverse complement strand
CTTGAACTGCAGCATCAAAAAACGCCTGCGCCTCAGCGGTGACTTGTCCGTTTTCTAGATTGCTAAATATCAATTTAATTTTGAACTCAAGATATCTAAGTCATTTATCATCTTTAATTTCATCAATTACTCTGATTTAAAGATACTACTTTTTTTACAAAACCACCCTCTACTTGGGGTTGTAGAGGGTGGTTAATCCTTAAACTATATCATTCAATCTAAATTAGCTTAGTTATTGCTTAAACCTAATACCATGTTTCATAGTGCTATCAATTTTTTTTAAAATACTTTCTATTTCTTCTAAAGAACGAACTTTTTTATATTGCAAACTTGAATTTTCATTCAGTTCAATATTCCAACCTTTTTCTGCAAGTCTTCTGTCAAGTTTTAACATAAGTTGTAATTCTTTATTAGAATAAAAACCTTTTTTGAACAAGTCTATTCTTTTTGATAATAATCTATTATTAATTGAATCCTTTATACTTTTAGATATTTCATAAAGCGAGATATTATTAAGTTTCTTATTTTTTATATCCACCAAATTATATTTTTGATGAATATAATTTTCATAGTATATCTTCTCTTTTTTGTTTAAAAAAGGTTTATTAGTTTTACAAGCAAATATTGTAAAAATTAATAGAACAAAAATTATTTTAAAAATACTCATAAATGATTAATTATTTACTGGCCACCAATAACTTAAGTTTTCATTTAATAATCCAGTATCTGTATGATAGTATATAAAAAGAGTTCCAACTCTTGTAACTTGTAATAAATTTCCAAAATAGTTAAAGCCTACTGTTAATTTCCCTCTAATTTCAATTTTTGCTGATTGAGCAAAATCATTGAATGTTACTACTGGGCCTTCAGGATTGCTGACATCAGTATTGTCTAATTGTTCCCAGCTAAATAGTGAACTTACTCCGTCAAACTGAGTATCAACTCTTAAAACTTCAAAACTATCAGGATTCCCATCATTATCTAAATCTGGTACTTTAACATTTATCGTTGCAACTATTGAAGCTTCTAGAAAATTTGAAATAGGCACAACATGAATATCTCGTCTTACATTATTTTGCTGATCTATTATTTCACTTGACTGATTTTCAAAGTCCTCATTTGCTAAGCTATTAAAAAAAGTATCAATATCGCTATAGTTATTAATTTCTGGTTCATTATTAGTTGCTTCGATATTTGTAATAACAACTTGGTCATCACTAAAGAATAAAAATAGTTCATTAAAATCAGCATCGGGGTTGTTTTGTAACACTTGAACTGCAGCATCAAAAAACGCCTGCGCCTCAGCGGTGACTTGTCCGTTTTCTGTGTTAGAATTTAAAAAAGAAATTATATCATCATACAAATTTTGATTGCATGTTGTGTTTGCGTCGGCCAAAGCCAAATCTTCACAATTTAGGCTTTCTAACCAATCTAATTGGTCTTGAGGTAGTGTTTCTTTAAAATCTTTTACCGCTTGACTTAACAATACGTCTGGTTCATTTGCTATAACAGGTGTGGAGTTATCATTATTTGTGTCATCAGAACCACTATTATTACCACCGCCTATTGTTGTTGTTGGATCGTTTGTATCTGACGACCCATCACCTCCACCGCCTAAACCTGAACAACCTAAAATATTTACAACTTCATTATGACAATCAGTTGGGGGGTTACAAGAACTTCCGTTTGCAGTACCGTAACAACTACAAACTGATGGGTCTGTGTGTTCTGTTGGCCCATCTGGCCCGATATGTGTACAAGGTGTATTGCAAACAGTATAAAATGTCGTTCCAACAATAACAGGCAAACACTTATTGATGATTAGACCGTCATCTTCAATGGCTTGTACAGATATGTTATCATTATCATATTGTATACCATTGTCAGTAAACGTAAATGGATAAGCTATTAAGTATTGTTCAATTGTCTCATCTGGATTGACACGCATTAAATAATTTTCAAAAACATTAGGTATTTGATTTTGTCTTGAAACTCTAAAAGTATAAACATCTATCATTCCTTGAGTACTTTCCAATTCATAAAACTGTGTATGCATAGTATCTATGCTTATTTGATAGGTTGGTGAATATAACCAACCGTTGTTACTTTTTGTGCTAATAAATCTTTCTTTGATCTCTTTTTTTGCTTTGGGATGGTTTTCTCTCAAGTGGTTTATACCATTTTTCCAAACCATTATCCGTTTATGGTCATTTAAGTTTTGTGTTCTATCTATTGATAGTTCATCTTCACAACTCACAACAAACAGTATCCCAAAGCTAAGAAAAAACAGTGTTGCTAATTTATAAAATTTCATAATGAGTCAAATTTTTAAGTTTATAGTTAAGTTTTAAAGTATTCTGATATCATCAACTTTATAACCTAAGTAAACCCAAAAATCCAATTATAATTTTGAGAACTGAAAACTGAGAACTGAAAACTGTAGACTGTAGACTGTAGACTGTAGACTTCATATTTTCAATTAGTTAGTTAACCAAAAATAGTAGATCTTTTTATAACTCGATTGAGGTTTCCCCTCACTAAATGTTAAAATTTGATTCTTAGCCAAAAACTTTTACAATCATATAAAAAACAAAAATCAACTATTATAGTTCAAAACCCTTAAATTTGAACAATTGGGATGAGACTATGATTAACAAACGGCTTTTGATTAAAAATCTGCTGGCGCATAATGACGAGAATAGTTTTTATGACAAAAAGCTCAAACTCGATTTTGGGAGTCGTGAAGGCAAAGCCAAATTCTTAAAACACGTTTGTGCCATGAGTAATTCTAATCCTAAAAACAATTCTTATCTCGTTATTGGCGTAAAAGATGAAGATAATAGTATTCTAGGAGTAGATTTTTTTGACGATTCTAAAATTCAAAACCTCATCAATGCCTATTTAGACCATCCGCCATTGGTCAATTATGAAAACATTCCGTTTCCCCATTTGCCTGCCGATAAAGTTGTGGGCTTAGTCAGTATTAGACCGCGTAACGACGATAGCATTTGCGCCTTAAGACGTAACATTTGGAAGTACTACGGCGGCTCGGTTTTTATGCGTGAAGGCAGCATCAGCAAGCCTAAAGTCTTTGATATTGAAATTAAAGACATCAATTCTGAAATGGTTAAAGCCATTGAAAACCATTCTCAAAATAATATCAAAATGACACTAGACAGTGTGTTTGAATTTATGCAAAATAGCAAAGATTTCAGTCCGACTTACAAAGTGTTTAAAGAATATTTTGTGTTGTGTTGGGCAGGTAAAACTCAAAAAGTCAACAACAAAATCTACTATTCTAGAGTTAATATTGAATTAATCAACGAACAAGTCAAATTGTTTTATTCTGACCAAGATGAAGTTGAAATTGAAATTAGTGAAAACGAATTTAAAATATTAGAATACATTCATTTGGGCTTGCAAGGTGAATATTATTATTATCCTTTAGAAAAAACGTCTATCCGATTTAAAGACAATATGAGTTATGATATAGAAAGCGAATTGGTATTTCAACCGCCAAAGTTTGACCAAAAAACCTTACGGCATTATTTGAATTCAAACGATCATTTATTAAAGAAAACCGAAAAAAATCTCCACTTAAACAAGCAAGAAACGATTGAACTTCAATATTTACCTTCAGTTTATTTAATTGGTTATCTCAACGGTTTTGAAGATTGTATAGAGAAGTTGGAATCAGCAAAACCTTATTTAAAAACAAAAAGCCGTATAGCTTACAAAAAATATAAAGACGCTATGCGGGTTTTAAGAAAAATAAAATACAATTAAAAATGAGTAGAACATTAGTTATAGGCGATATTCACGGCGCTTTAAAAGCTTTAAAAGAAATCCTCAAAAAAGCAAAAGTCACACAAGATGATAAACTCATTTTTCTTGGTGATTATGTTGACGGGTGGAGCGATAGCGCCAAAACTTTAGATTTTTTGATTGCGCTTCAGGAAAGTCATAATTGTATTATGCTGAAAGGCAATCATGATGAGTTATTATTCGATTGGTTGATGAATCAAACTGAAAACGAAAAGTGGTTAATGCACGGCGGCAGAAGTACTTTAGAGGCGTATAAAAATATGAATAAAACCCATAGAAAAATTCATCAAAATTTTATAGAAAATTTACCCACTTATCATGTTGATAATCAAAACCGATTATATGTCCATGCGGGTTTTGCTAATATGCATGGACCAGATTATGAGTATTATGAAAATACTGTTTATTGGGACAGAACACTTTGGGAAATGGCTGTAGCAACAGATAAAAAACTTGATAAAAATGATGCTACATATCCAAAACGTCTAAAACTTTTCAAAGAAATTTATATTGGCCATACACCAGTAAGTCGTTACAGACAGCTTACGCCTATGCAAGCTCAAAATGTGATTAATGTTGATACTGCTGCAGCCTTTAAAGGACCACTCACTATATTAGATGTCGATACCAAAAAATACTGGCAAAGCACCCCAGTTCACGAATTGTATCCTGATGAAAACGGAAGGAACTAACAATAAGTTTACTTTTCAAAGCTATAATCTCGTTCAACTTTAGCAATTCTAGTTTTATAGCATTTATACCATTCACTTTGCCCTTTTTGTTGAGCTATCAAATGTTGGTGATGATTTTTCCATTGCCTTATAGATTCTAAATCTTTCCAATACGACACGGTAATTCCCAAAGAGTCTCTTGTAGATTCAACACCGAGAAATCCTTTTTGCTTTTGAGCTAAGTCTATCATCAATTCAGCCATTTCAGCATAAGCTTTGTCACTTACTGATGTTCGAATAGACGTAAAAATAACAGCATAATAGGGTGGTTTGGGAGTTTGAGCTATCATATTTAATATCAATTGTCAATAAAGATTCGACTTACACGTTGAGAAATTCTAGTAATCAACTCATAAGGAATACTCAATTGGTTGATATCAAAATCTAATGCCGAATGCCCTTCTCCAAAAATTAAAACTTCATCACCCTCTTTACAATTGATATCAGTAACATCAACCATCAAAGTATCCATGCAAACATTACCGACAATAGGTGCAGTGTTTCCATGAAGTTTTACAATGCCATTTCCGTTACCATACATTCTAGAGATGCCGTCAGCATAACCAAGTGGTAAAGTCGCTATCTGTCGTTTATTTTGCGCCTTAAATTTTCTGTCATACCCCACGCTATTTCCTTTTTCAATCCACCTTAATTGAGCTATTGGTGCTTTTAATGATGCTATAGGTTTTAATATTTTATGCTCTTTAGGGTGGTTGCCATAACCATAGAGAGCAATGCCCGCACGTACCATATCCATTTCAGCTTCAGCATAGTTAAGTATCCCACTTGAGTTACAAAGATGTGTTATCAAGTCTTCATATGCATAGGCTTCAAAGAATTTGACCGCAGCCTTAAAACGTTTAATTTGTAATAAAGTAAATTTTTTTTCTTCTAGCATGCCTGCTGCAGCAAGATGAGAAAATATACCCTTTAATTTTAAAGTTTCTCTGTCTGATAGGCAAGTTTTGACATCTTCAAACTGGTGTTCATCAAAACCTAAGCGATTCATTCCTGTATTAATTTTTAGATGAATAGGAAAATCTTTGATGCCTTGTTGTTTTAAATTTTGATGTAGAGATTTTAAAAAATGAAAGCTATAAACACTTGGGGTTAATTCAAATTCTAACAATTGAGACAATTCTTCTAACTGTGGATAAAAAATTAAAATAGGGCAATTGACACCTGCTTTTCTAAGGCGTACTCCTTCTTCTATATATGCGACCGCCAAGTATTTAACCCCTAAATCTTGTAGTGCTTTGCCTATAATCACAGAGTCTGAGCCATAAGCAAAAGCTTTGACAACCCCCATAATTTTTGTCTCTACTTTGAGATGACTTTTGATAACTTTAAAATTGTGTTTTAAAGCCTTTAAATTGATTTCGAGTCGTGTTTCTAAAGCTTTATGCATCAATCTTTAGGTTTTATTTCCTCAACATCTTTGAGTTCGATTTGCTTTAATTTTTCATGATGCATCGCTTTGAAATACGCAGCTCTGCTAAGTGGTTCATATTCTTCTGTTTCACCTAGAAAAACCAATTTGTCATTTGTTGATTTTCTAAAACTATATTGTGCCAAATTACCTGTTCTTGTACATACAGCATGTACTTTTGTAACGTATTCTGCTGTTGCCATTAAATTAGGCATAGGCCCAAAAGGATTACCTTTAAAGTCCATATCTAGCCCAGCAACAATAACCCTAATCCCTTGATTAGCTAGGTTATTACAAACGTTGACAATTTCATCATCAAAAAACTGTGCCTCATCAATGCCTACAACATCACATCCGTCAGCCATTAAAGGAATATTACCAGCTGCCGGTACGGGCGTAGAGCGTATTTCATTCTCATCGTGAGAAATAACATTCTCATCATCATAACGTGTATCAACTTGAGGCTTAAAAATTTCTACTTTTTGCTTTGCAAATTTAGCTCGTTTTAATCGACGAATAAGTTCTTCGGTTTTCCCTGAAAACATACTGCCACAGATCACTTCTATCCAGCCAAATTGTTCTTTATGATTTACAGTATTTTCAAGAAACATTTTTAAAATTTATAAGGATTACCGAAACAATTTCATTAATTTTAGGTCGTTAAAATTAGTAAAAATAAAGCGTTAATAAACAGACAAAGAAAACAAAAATGAAGAAAGTCTTAGAAGACGAATTAATGAGCTTAGCTCATAGAATCCTTAAATTGAGGAATCGAGCTGAAATCCACGAACTTAAAGAACAAGCAGCTGTACTATACGAAAAACTCTTAGTACTTTCTTTTGCTGAAAAACATTTTGATGGACTAAAGCCAACAATCAAAAAATACGATGTAGAGAAAGCTATAGAACAAGATTATGTTGAAGCAAAAGACGAGCTAAATTACCCTGACGGCACAGAATACAATGAAGATCAGATTTACGAACACAACACAGAAAAAATAAAGGACATCGTCTCTCAAATGCCCTACGAAACAGAGCAAGTTGATAAAATGTTTGAAAAACAAGATCAGGAATCTGGCACAAATACAAAAACAGAAGCTAAACCTTCATCAAAACAAGATGTTCAAGATTTTGGGGTGCATTACGACGATTTACCGGATTTTGAACCCGCCGAAGAGGATACCTCAAAAAAAGACAACCCCGAGTCTAAAGAAGAAAACCCTGATACTGAAGGCAACGCAAAAACACAGGATAAAACATCAAATCCTGAAGAAGAAGAAGAAGAAGAAGAACAACCGAAACGTAAAATGGACTTATTTTCGCATTCCAAAAAATCCCTAAACGACAGTTTAAATAAAGAGCTAAAAATCGGGCTAAATGACAGATTATCTTTTGTCAATCAGCTTTTTAAAGGTGATACTAAGGCATACGAAAGTTTTATTGGTCATATCAACGCTTTAAAAAGTTTTGAGGAAGTGAAATCTTATCTCAATGAACAAATTCAAGATAAATACAGCTATTGGAAAGACAAAGAAGAGACAGCAAACAGACTGCTTCATTTGATTGAAAAAAAATTTGAATAGCCATGCTTTACTTTGTTCCAACGCCGATAGGCAACCTTAAGGATATAACCTATCGAAGTGTTGAAGTTTTAAAGACGGTTAGTCTAATTTTAGCAGAAGACACACGAGTTAGTGGAAAATTGCTCAAAAATTATGACATTCAAACGCCGATGTTAGCTTATCATCAACATAATGAACATTCCTTTACTGATAAAATTATTGAGCGTTTAAAAAACAACGAGGATATTGCCCTTATAACCGATGCTGGTACACCAGGAATATCTGATCCTGGTTTTTTATTGTCAAGGGCTTGTGTAGAGCAAGAACTTAAAATGACTTGTTTGCCTGGTGCAACGGCATTTGTACCTGCTTTAGTTACAAGTGGTTTGCCCAATGACAAGTTTATTTTTGAAGGCTTTCTCCCACCAAAAAAAGGACGACAAAAACGGCTCCAAGTTTTAAAGGAGGAGTCTCGAAGTATGGTGTTTTATGAATCACCTTATAAAGTTCTTAAAACCCTAAAAGATTTTAAATCAACCTTTGGCGGTGAACGCCAAATGAGTATTTCTAGAGAAATAAGCAAGCTTTATGAAGAAATTCAACACGGTAGTGTAGATGAAATATTAGAGTTGTACACCAATCAAAAACCCAAAGGAGAATTTGTAATTATTGTAAAAGGTTTGGATTAACCAATTTTGGTTTAGTCTTTAAAGCTTTTAAAACCATGACGTCTTTTTCTGCAATTATTTTATAGGCTAAGTCTGAATTAAAAAGTTGATGTGCTATAGTAGCTTTTAAATAGGTTTTAATTACTGAATTTGTTTCTTCATCATTTTTATATTCAAGATTAAAATTTTGCAAAAAGTTTTTAAACTCAATCAAAAAGCTTTGGCTAACATCGTAATAGGCAATAAAATCTTCTTTAGTTAAACTGTTATAATAAGACCTATTCTTTTCTAATTCATCAAAAATAAAACGATCTAAAATACCTCCCTCAAACATGTCGTGAATGTCGATTTCTATTTCTCCAACTTGCTTAGGCACAAAAATGTCAGGAATAATTCCACCACCACCATATACAGTTTTACCTTGAGGTGTTTTAAAAGCTAAAGAGTCAACCACATCTATACTATCCGCAGATTGAAGTTCGCCATTAGTGTAACGGCTCATATAGTCATTAAAATAATCTTCTCTACCATTGCTGTACGCCCTTTGTATAGATCGACCTGTTGGGGTGTAATATCGAGCTACGGTTAACCTTACTGCACTGCCATCACCAAGTGGCATAATGCGTTGGACTAGCCCTTTACCAAATGATCGACGGCCTACTATAAGTCCGCGGTCGTTATCTTGAATGGCACCTGCTAAAATTTCACTGGCAGAAGCAGATTTTTCATTAATTAATATTGTCACGTTTTCACTTTCAAACAACCCTTTAGCTGTAGCTAAAGTTTCACTCATACTTCCACTCCGATCTTTAGTATATAAAATAGGTATGTCATCTGATAAAAATTCATCTACAATATTCACCGCTTCTTTAAGGTAACCACCGCCATTATTCCTTAAATCAATGATGATGCGGTCAGGGTTTTCAGCTTTTAAAGATTTGGCATAAGCCATAAATTCATCGTAAGTTGTTTTGGCAAAGCGATTAATCTTAATGTAAGCAGTTTTAGAATTTAGCATAAAACCAGCGTCTACACTTTTTAATGAAACTGAATTGCGTTTTACTTTAAATTTCAGCAACTTATTTTTATTGTCACGCTTCACTTTTAAGTTGACTTCGGTTAAACGCTCGCCTTTTAAAAGTTTGACAATAGAGTCGGAGGTGATTTCAGGTTTAGACAGTTCTAATCCATCAGCATACAAAATCTTGTCACCAGATTTTAAACCTGCTATATCACTTGGTCCTTTTGGTATTGTTCTAATAACGATGAGTGTATCATTATTTTTATAAAAGCTAATACCTATACCGACAAAACTACCATTCATGCTTTGATTTTCAGCATCAAGCTCAGCTTTAGGCAAATAAGCTGTATGCGGATCTAAATCTCTTATAATTTGATTGATTGTTAAATCTACAATACTGTCCGTGTTAACTTTATCGACGTATTTATTTTCAATTAATTGAATCAGCGTGTTAAGCTTCTGCTTTTGGTTGTATAATTTTAACGAACTCACTGGAGAAGAGACGTTAAATAGCGCCCCAATATATATGCCAACCACGCAAGCAATGCTTAGTAATACTGGAATATATATCAGTTTTATACGTTTCATTTTATTCTGTTATGTTGGGTATATGTACCAAATCCACTTCAGCTTTTTTCAAAAAATCAAGCCCTGAATTATCTTTGTAGCCTTGTTGATAAACCACTCTAATGATTCCTGCCTGATGAATCAACTTACTACACTCTCTACAGGGCGATAAAGTGATGTATAAAGTTGAACCTCTACAAGATTGTGTAGATGAAGCGACCTTTAAAATAGCATTTGCTTCAGCGTGCAATACATACCATTTGGTAGTGCCTTCATCATCCTCACAATTATTTTCAAATCCGCTAGGTGTTCCATTATATCCATCAGATATAATCATTCTATCTTTAACGATTATAGCACCGACTTGTTTACGTTTACATCGTGATAGTTTACCCCATTCTCTGGCCATCCTTAAATAAGCACGGTCAAACTTGTTTTGTTTTTTTGGATTCATTTAGCCGTTATATCCATCCAGTTATAATTGTTATCAAAATTAAAACTTTTAAATGTGTTTTAGTCTTTATCTTTTCTTAAAGGTTATTTACCAAATCCAAGTTTCTCTTAAAATCGGGATGCAAAGCCCAATGACAATGGAGCAACTGACCAAAATCCAATCCTTTTTAGAAAACCGAAAGAGGTTTTGAGCTAAAAACCCAAGAATTAAAACAGGAATCACCACAAAAAGTTGAGCAAATTCTACACCTAATGCAAATTCAATCAACATAAGCAATTTAGATTCAGCTCCTTGAGACACCATATTGAAATATGAAGAAAATCCAAAACCATGAATTAACCCGAAGAATAACGTAAACGCATAAAGTGCATTAATTTTTTGTTTAGCAATATTTTTATTGGCAAAAAATATATTATAAAGAGCGGCAAATAATATACTTACAGGGATCAAAAATTCCACCCAAGCACTATCAATTTGAATAACTTCATAAGCCGCCAAAGTTAGAGAAAAAGTATGACCCAGAGTAAAAACTGTCACTAACCAAAATACGCGTTTTCCTTCACTAAAAGTATAAGCTGCTACCAAAGCGATTAAAAATAAAATATGGTCATAAGCACTCCAATCTAAAACGTGGAAAAGACCAAGTTTTAAATTGAACCAAAAGTCTGCAAGCATGTGTTAAAAGTTTAATAATGCAAAATATCAATTAATTTTGATTTAAAAATAAAAATAATAGTAAATTTGTACTTTTATGGGGAATTAGCTCAGTTGGCTAGAGCACTACGCTGGCAGCGTAGGGGTCATCGGTTCGAATCCGATATTCTCCACTTTTTTCTTCTAGTGAAAATCTTTACGAATTGTAAGATTATCTATTACTACACTTTCATATTAAAATCACTCAAAGATAGCATCTTTTATATCAGTCAAACTCAAGATTTGCAAAAACAGATTAGAGTATCTTAACAAAGGCTTTTCAAAATACACCAAGAAAATTAGATCTTAGAAAATAATTTGGTTTAAAACTTTAGAGACATGAAGTGATGCATTTAGACTTGATCAATAAAATTAAATTAAGTCAAAGAATCATTGATTTGATTCATAAAAACCCAAGTCATAAGCGCTAAAATTCTCTACATTTCTTACTTTTTTTAACGATATTGAAATGATTTAAATAAGTTTTAATTTCTAAGCTATTAATAATATTTTCTATTCCAAAAAAGACTTCAAATTCATAGGCAAACTCCCAACATGCTGAAGCTTGATAGCCGCCAACTTTAGTCCTAATTTTAAGCATTTCTCTTGACTAAAGCTCTTAGTGAACCCATATAAAAATCCAGACCAAAACGCATCGCCGGCACCCGTCACGTCTTTAATGTCTTTGATAGGCTGCGCAGGTAAATGAATGATTTTTCCATGTTTATCTAAGTACTTAACACCTTGACTTCCTAAGGTTAAATAAATGCGGTTTACACCGAGTTTGTTTTGAAAGTAGTCAAAAATTTCTATATGACTCAAAGATGCGTCAAGAAGTCGATTTACATCATCCTCGCTTATTTTTAATAAAGGGTTCAGCTGAAGATATTTCTTTATTACATTATTTGCCTCAGCTTTATTTGACCAAATTTGCGGCGCATAATTTAAATCTATACTCAGTTCAGCGCCAAAATCTTTAGCTTGTCTCGCCGCTTTTAAAATAGAATCCTGTGCGGGTTGTCGTGATAGTGCAAAACAAGTCGTATGAAAAACTTTGGTTTGTTGGAGCAATTTTTTGGTAAATTGACTGTCTTGAATATGATAATCTGCTGCGCGGTAAGGAATAAATTCTGGTGTTCCAGAAGTTTTAGACACGATAACGATCGAAGTTGGCAAATCTTTATCCTGTCTCAAACTTTCAGTCGATAGATTTTTGCATTCAAATTCATTTAAAACAAACTTCCCTAAACCATCTTGACCAATACAGCCTATAAATCTAACACTCAGTTTAAGCGAATTCAAATTAAAAGCCACATTAGCCGGCGAACCTCCCAAAAATCGGTGAAACTTTTTGGCTTCAGACAAAGGCTGATTTATCTGCTGACCAATCATATCGATTAAAATTTCACCCGAAGTGATGAGGTCTATCGGTTTTTCAGTCCAATCCATTGTTTTCCGTTTAAAAATTGTGTCAACATCATTGTCGAGGCCGCACTCCAAGTACAATACTGTACCCCATTTGGTTCTTGCGTTTTAGAATTGAAGTTTTCATAAAAACCCCAGTTAACTTTTAAGTTAAGCGTATTGATTTGTTTTAAAGTAGCTTCGGCTTCTTTCACCTCGTCCTGAAGACAACAGCCTATACCATAAAACCCATTAACCATTGGCCATGTGCCCCCATTGTGAAATTGAAAAGGATAATTTCTAAATTCGTACTTACAGTTATTGGTTAATAAATCCCAGTTTTTATCGTCCTCTGTAATGACTGGCCAAAAAGCGGGGAGACTTTTGAGAGGCAAATCTTGTTTTAAGGTTTTGCAGTAGTTTAAAAGTTTTTTGTGGTTTTGCTTCTCACCGATACCTAACATTAATATCAAACTATTGGCAAAGGCATCAAACTGAGTTTGGTAACCAGCCGGCTCAAGGCTAGCGACCCAATAATCTAGCTTTTCTAATTGTTGATATGCTTTAGGGTGGTAAACGCCTTCTGCTTTATCATGTTTTTTATAATTTAATTCAATTTTATTCTGAATGGCATCGTGTTTTTGTTCCAAAGCCTCGTTGGTTTCAAAATACAATACACAACGCATCGCCCAAAGTCGCAAAAGCTGGTCATAAAGAACAAAACCCTCCGTAGGATATTCATCAGCCCAATTGCCACTACGCGGGACGTACATCAAATCACCGTTATTAAATTCCCAGGCTTGCATGAGTTTCAGGCATTTATATATCGTATTTTTATGAGTCTTAAAAAATGTAGTGTCCTTAGTGAAATGGGTGTACTGGCAAATCCCAATCACAAACCAGGCTAAAGTATCCACACGACCGGCCAAACCACCAAAACTAACTTCTCCGGTTTCTACATCCACATTCGAGGGTATATTTCCAATCTCATGCTGATGTTTAGCTAAAGTTTCCAGAGTTGCTTTCATAGTTTTAACTAAGTCTTTGTCGCCATCAAGCAAAGCGGCTAAACCACAAATCACGCCATCACGCGCCCAAATACGTTTATAGTTAGCCACATCATTGACCGCAGCCAGAAAACCATTTATGGACTGGGCTTTTTGGAGCATTGATTTGGCTTGATGGTAGGCTTGAACCATAATATTGTACAAAAAGATAAAATTAAAAAAAAGCCTCTAACTAAAGATAAATTCCTTCTCAATTATTTAATTTAACTTTACTTTCCAAAAAGAACCCTATTTTTGTCAAACGATTTTATAATAAATCACATAATAACTTGTTATTCAACTGACGTCAATTTTTTAATAGTTTGAAATTTAACATCAATAATTTTTTATCCTTAGTAATTCTCGCATTACTTATCTCTGCATGTTCAACACAAAAAAATAAGTTTGTCAACCGCAATTGGCATGCAATGAATACTTATTACAACACCATCTATCACGGCAATTTAGCTGTTGACAATGGCATTCAAACTGTTGAAGACGAATATCCGGAAAACTATTGGGACATCTTACCTGTTGAACGCATGCAAGAAAAGCCGCCAACTCAAGATATTTTTGAAACTAAAACTCAAAAAAACGAAGCTAAAAATCCTGATTTTAAAAGAGCTGAAGAAAAAGCAGCTAAAGCTATTCAAAAACACTCCATGTATATCGCTGGAGAAGAATACAATTACCAAATCGACGAAGCCTTTATTCTTTTAGGTAAAGCAAGGTATTACAGTCATCGTTATATTCAAGCCAAAGATGCTTTCCGTTATGTGCTGAACCATTATCCTGAAAGTAGCGGTATTGTAGACGCTAAAATTTGGAGCGAGAAAGTGAATATGCGACTCAACTATTATGAATTAGCTTTGCAAAACTTACTCAAAATTCAATCTGAATATTCTGATTTAACCGAGGAAGAACAAACTCACCTCAATAGTATTTTGGCTGAAGCTCATATTCTGAATAACAATTACAATCAGGCCATTGAACCTTTAAATAAAGCGATTTATTACGCCAAAGATAACAATAAAAAAGGACGCTTTCTCTACATCAAGGCCCAACTTTTTGACGAGCTCAACCAAGTCGATAGTGCCAATTATACCTATCAAAAAGTGATTGAACTCAATCGTAAATCACCACGAGATTATATGATTCATGCCAAGTTAGAGCAACTTAAAAATATAGATCAAGATACCGTAGACTATGCTTTTATGAAAACTCAATACAGCGAGCTATTAGAAAACCGTGAAAATAGACCGTTTTTAGATTTTATTTATTTTGATTTTGCCGAATACTATAACAGTCTAGATTCTGTTGATTTAGCAGTCAATTATTATAATAAATCTTTGGTTAGACAACCTCAAGATAAATACCTGTATTCAAGAGATTATTTACGCTTAGCCCAAATTTATTTTGACCGTAATAATTATAAAACTGCTGGAGCTTATTACGATAGCACCCTCACACATATTGACAAAAGTAAACGCGAGTATAGATTAATTGCTAAAAAAAGAAAAAGTTTAGACGATGTTATAAAATACGAAGGCATCGCTAATGAGAGAGATAGCATTATCAATTTGGTTGAAATGAGCAAAGAAGAACGCCTTGCCTATTTTAATGATTACATAGGAACTTTAAAGGAAGAAGCTCAAAGTGTTTTCGCTCAACAGTCGGCTTCTCAAAAAGCATTAAATAATCCAAGTTCAGCTTTCAAAAGTGGTAATGCAAAAGCACAAAATAGTCTTGTTGCGCCTAGTGGAACCAATGGCGGGAGAAGCTCTTCTGGTGCAGCCAGTTTTTATTTTTATGATACCAATCAAGCCCAAAAAGGCTTACTCAGTTTTAAACAAACTTGGGGAAATATTGAATTAGCCGACAATTGGAAATATGGCAGCAAGAGAAATCCTAAATCTTCTTTAGAAGAAGAAAAGGCAGAAGAGAATCCCTTTGAAAACGATCCAAAATATCAACCTGAAACTTATATTTCTCAAATACCTACAGACCAAAATGTGATTGATAGTCTTTGGATAGACCGTAATTTTGCCTATTACCAACTCGGTGTGATTTATAAAGAAAAATTTAAGGAGTACGAATTATCAAAACCCAGGTTTGAAAATCTGCTCAACAGCAACCCTGAGGAACGATTGGTTTTGCCTAGCCTTTATAATTTGTATTTAATTGCCGAAGCTCAAAATAATAGTTCTGCCCAAAACCAGTGGAAAAATAAAATTATAAACGAGCATCCTAAAAGCGAATATGCGGCTTTATTATTAAACCCTCAACAATTTAAAGATAGCGAAAACAATCCGCAAAACATTTATGAACGTTTGTATAGGTCATATGAAAATCAACAGTATGAATATGTTGTTCAACAAGCCGGACAATACGCTAAAAAGTTAGTAGGAAGACCTATAGCCCCTAAATTTGAATTACTAAAAGCTTACGCTATAGCAAAAATAATTGGTGCTGAAGCCTATAAAGAAGCTTTAAATTATGTCGCTTTAACCTATCCGCAATCAGATGAAGGCAAGTTTGCTCAAAAACGTTATAATGACCTTAAACAAAAAATAAGATCGCAAGAATTTAAACCTGATACAGACCAACAGATTTACAAATTGGTCTATCGTTTTGATAACCTAGAGAACCAAAAAACATTTAAGGCTGAGCTTTTAAACGCTTTTGAAGCGAATGATTACAATTTTAAAGTTACAGACGAAGTCTACACTTCTAATCAATATTTTACAGTTATCCATGGCCTAAGCAGCTTGTTAGGCGCTCAAGGCTTAGCTGAAATTTTGATCAAAGAAGGAGAACTTTCCGAAGATTTTAATTACTTTGCAATATCTAACGAAAATTATAGTATTGTTCAGATACACAAAAACTTAGATCAATATTTAAAACATTTAAATAAATAAAAATATGTTTTCTGACAAAAAAACCCCAAAACCCGACTTTTCTAAAGAACAAAACAAAATCTCACAAGGCACAACCTTGACGGGCGATATCAGCTCTGAAGGTAGCTTCAGAATAGAAGGAGAACTTGACGGCAATCTTAATATTAAAGGTAAAGTTGTTATTGGCGATACAGGCCAAATTAATGGTGAAGTTATATGTGAAAATGCTGATATTGAAGGTAAATTTAATGGAACGCTTAAAGTTAATGCTTGTTTAACCTTAAAAAGCACTTCCCATATCTCAGGCGATGTTATTACAGACCAACTCGTAGTTGAAAACGGTGCTGTTTTTAATGCGACCTGCCAAATGAAGGGTAATGTAAAATCACTTGATGATGAGCGAAAAACAACAGCAGAACCCCGAAAAACCAAAGCAGCCCAATAAATGGGTTGTGCTTACAGGAGCTGGCATTCAAATGGGTGTCATTATTTTTGTTTGCGCTTTCTTCGGTAAAAAATTAGATGCTTATTACGAAACACAAACCGCCTGGTTTACCTTAGGTTTGATTCTATTTGGTATTTTCTCAAGCCTATATTTATTACTCAAACAGGTTAAAAATTTAGATTCCTAATACATTGAAAAATTCGTCTGCCTTAATTCAATTTTTCGGTTTACTTATCATATTTATTATTCCAGCCTATTTTATTCAAAATAGTCTGACTGATGAAGACAAAAACTTAAGTCTAAAGTTTACCTATGGATTTAACTTGTTGTTTACAGTTCCTTTTACAATTTTAATCATTTTACTTAAAAAAATCATCAAAGCTTATATTGGTTATATTTTTATGAGCTTAGGATTTATTAAAATCACTGTTTTTTTAATTTACACAAAACTCAGCGCAATTGATGTCAATCGAGATAACTTTTTGTTGTTTTTTGTACCTTATTTTTTGTGCATGTTGATAGAAATCTTAATGCTAATTCGCTATCTCAATAAGGCTAAATTTTAAAGCATTTTATTAGCAAATAAAAATTGATATAAATCCGATTTTAAATTTATTTTTTTGATTACTTTTGCACCCAAATTAGGAAAAACTTTATTTCATGCAAATGATATTTCGCCATTCAGTTTTCTCGTTCTTATTTATGATGACATCATGGATAAGTTTTTCAATGGATGAGAAAAAATCAGACCAAGACGGCGGTCAAGTCAATACCGATGAAGAAGTAGAAGCCTACATCGACCATCACTTAGACGATTCTCATTACTTCACTCTTTTTTCTGACGGCAAAACTGGTGAGCATTTCGGTGTTCCTTTACCCGTTATAATTTATGATTTTGACAAGGGTTTTCATTTCTTTTCTGCTTCAAAATTTCACCATGGCGAAGATTTAGTTGAAATTGGTGGCCAACACTACAAACTCTATCACAGTAAAATTTACAAGACTGATGCTAAAGGCACTATCACATATAACGAAGATGGTTTTGTTGAAAACGAAAAACCATTAGACTTTTCAGTTACTAAGAATTTAATAGGTATGATATTAGCGTCAGCTTTATTGCTTTGGATGTTTACAAGCCTTGCTAAATCATATCGAAAAAATCAAATTCCAAAAGGATTTGGTCGAATTTTAGAACCTCTTGTTATGTATGTTAGAGATGATATTGCCAAACCAAACATTGGCCCGAAGTATAAAAAGTACATGTCTTTTCTTTTGACCGTATTTTTCTTTATCTGGCTATTAAATTTAATGGGAATGACACCGCTTGGTTTTAATGTTACAGGAAATATTGCTGTGACCTTTGCTTTAGCATTAGTTACTTTTATAATTGTTCAATTTAGCGGAAATAAACATTATTGGAAGCATATTTTCTGGATGCCTGGTGTGCCGATTCCTATGAAAATTGTGTTGATGCCGATAGAGATACTCGGTATGTTTACTAAGCCTTTTGCATTAATGATTCGTTTGTTTGCTAATATGACGGCAGGTCACGTTGTAATCATGAGCTTATTAGGTTTGATAGTTATAATGCAAAACTGGATAGCAGGTCCTGCATTTTTTGGTTTTACAATTATGATTTCAATTATAGAATTATTAGTGGCCTTTTTACAGGCCTACATATTTACATTATTAAGTGCATTATATATTGGTATGGCTGTTGAAGATCACGACGATCACAGCGAAGACGTGCCAGTAGTTTAAGTTTTTTGAATTGAAGTTTAATTTTTAAATAGTTAATTATGGAAATCCCAGTAATGGTAGGAGCAGGTTTAGTAATCATTGGAGCAGGTATTGGTCTTGGAAAGATCGGTGGTGCGGCCATGGAAGCTATTGCCCGTCAACCTGAAGCAACCGGAAAAATTCAAACAGCGATGATTATCATTGCTGCACTTTTGGAAGGTGTTGCTTTCGCTGCATTATTTGCAGTGTAAACAAAACTAATTAAGCCTTACAGCGGTTGGCTTTAAGGCTTAATTTTTATTTTTAAAGATTAAATAATACAACATGAAATTAGTTGAAGATTTTTCGTATGGACTGTTTTTTTGGCAAATTCTTGT
This sequence comes from Bacteroidales bacterium, assembly GCA_041694175.1. Classification (GTDB taxonomy): domain Bacteria; phylum Bacteroidota; class Bacteroidia; order Flavobacteriales; family Flavobacteriaceae; genus Psychroflexus. Next base: position 2,052 of record JASMTR010000090.1, on the reverse strand, counting down.
CTTAGTTGTCCTGATACTATTATTGAAAAAATTTGCTTGGAAGCCAATTCTTCATTCATTAAATGAAAGAGAAGAAGGTATTCAAAAAGCCCTTGACTCTGCTGAAGAAGCCAAAAAGGAAATGCAAAACCTCAAGGCTGATAATGAAAAAATGAAGCAAGAAGCACGGCAAGAACGTGATGCTATGCTGAAAGAAGCTCAGCAAATGAAAAAGCAAATGATTAGTGAAGCCGCTGAAGAAGCTGCTAAAAAATCTGATGATATCATTGCAAAAGCTCAAACAGCTATACAAAATGAAAAGAAAGCCGCAATTGATGAATTGAGACAACAAGTTGCTCAATATTCAATTGAAATTGCTGAAAAGGTTTTAAAAGAAGAACTTAAAGATAAAAAAGCTCAAAACAAACTCGTTGATAGAGAGTTAGAAAAAGTTAAGCTTAATTAATCAAGTCTATGGGACAACGCGCTGCAAAACGTTACGCTAAAGCTATTTTGAATCTTGCTCAAGAGCAGAAGTCAATGGATAAACTCCTAGGAGATATGTCACTCATTCAAAACAGTATTACTCAAAATTCTGAATTGAGAAGCATATTTAATAGTCCTGTGGTTAAAAATAAAGACAAGTGTGCTATCGCTAAAGCTGTTTTTAAAAATGCAGATAAAATGTTGCACAAATTGTTTGATACTTTAGCAGAAAATAAACGTTTTAACCATTTAAAATGGATATGTCAAGCTTATACAAGTCTTTATAACGAATTGCACCATATAAGAGAAGCGCATATCAGCTCTGCCGTTAAATTAAACGACGAAGCCATTAAAACTTTAAAAGAAAAAATTAAAAGTATTACAGGTGATGAAGCCCAAGTCAGAACTTCAATTAAGGAAGAGCTTATTGGTGGTTTCATTTTAAACCTTCAAGATTTACAATACGACGCCAGTTTATCAGGAAAACTCAATAAACTTAAAAGAAATTTACACACAAGATAATATCACATTTTAACGCATAATAGTTATGGCAGAAATTAATCCAGCTGAAATTTCAGCAATTATCAAAAAACAAATCTCAGGATTTGAATCCAAAGCTTCTCTTGACGAAGTAGGAACCGTCTTAAACGTCGGTGATGGTATTGCTAATGTTTATGGCTTGACCAATGCTGAATACGGAGAACTCGTAGAATTTGAAAATGGCCTTAAAGGAATGGTCCTTAACCTCGCTGAAGACAATGTTGGGGTTGTTATTTTTGGTAAATCTACACATATTAACGAAGGAGAAACTGTAAAGCGAACCAAAACAATTGCTTCAATTCAAGTTGGTGAAGGTATTGTTGGTCGTGTTGTTGATACTTTAGGTCAACCTATTGACGGTAAAGGCCCAATTGACGGAGAAACATTTCAAATGCCAATTGAGCGTAAAGCACCAGGCGTAATTTACAGACAACCTGTTTCTGAACCTCTTCAAACAGGTATTAAATCTATAGACGCTATGGTTCCCGTTGGTCGTGGTCAACGTGAATTGGTTATTGGTGACCGTCAAACTGGTAAAACAGCGGTATGTATCGATACCATTTTAAATCAAAAAGAATTTTATGATGCCGGTGAACCAGTATATTGTATATATGTTGCAATAGGTCAAAAAGCTTCTACTGTTGCAGGAATTGCCAACTTACTTGAAGAGCGTGGTGCTTTAGCATACACGACTATTATTGCGGCTAACGCTTCAGATCCAGCAGCAATGCAAGTTTATGCGCCACTCGCTGGTGCGGCTATAGGCGAATACTTTAGAGATACTGGTCGTCCTGCCTTAATAATATATGATGATTTGTCTAAGCAAGCGGTAGCTTACCGTGAAGTTTCATTGCTTTTAAGACGTCCTCCAGGTCGTGAAGCCTATCCAGGTGATGTTTTCTACTTACACTCAAGATTACTTGAGCGTTCTGCAAAAATCATTAATGACGATACCATCGCCAAACAAATGAACGACTTGCCTGAATCTTTAAAAGACAAAGTCAAAGGTGGCGGTTCATTAACAGCTTTACCAATTATTGAAACTCA
>JASMTR010000089.1:0-6568 GCA_041694175.1 Bacteroidales bacterium | reverse complement strand
TTCTTTGAAATTTTTAAAGCAAAATTCAGCTTCTTTTAATATGTCTTTTTTACCAATGCCTATACTTGTCATTCCTCCAGTGTTTGCAGCCTTTATACCTGCAATGGAGTCTTCAAACACAAAGCAATCTTGTGGTTCTGTATTCAATAGTTTTGCAGCTTTTAGAAATACTTCAGGATTGGGTTTTGCTTTAGTTACTTCGTTACCATCTATAATAGCATCAAAAATAGTTGAAAGTCCAACGCATTTTAGAATAGTTTTAGCGTTTTTACTCGCTGAGCCTAAAGCAATAGGATGATTTTTAGATTTTAATTCATTTAAAAAATCTCCAACCCCAGGTAAAATATCGGCTTTTGTCATTTTATGGACGTAATTGAGATAATCTTGATTTTTCTCATCCATTAACCTTTGAAACTCTTCATCTGATAGGCTTTTGTTTCCCCAAGATAGGATTTTCTCTAAAGATTTTACACGACTAACGCCTTTGAGTTGTTCATTTTCTTTTTCAGAAAAATTAATATCAATTTTGTTAGCCAACTTTTGCCAAGCCAGAAAGTGAAATTTAGCTGTATCGACAATGACGCCGTCGAGATCGAATATAAAAGCAGTTTGGTTTTGCATAATTTTGTTTTAAGTTGATTGAACATCATCGACATCTTTCACCCGAATAACAAGAAACGCAGCGATAATCATACTGATTCCTGATAAAATCAAAGCAAAGACGGCTTGATTGCTGTAAAGGTATTTGACCATTGGTCCACCTATAATGCCATTTAAGATTTGAGGCAGAACAATAAAAAAGTTAAAGATACCCATATAAACACCCATTTTTTTGGGGTTAATTGCCCCGGCCAAAATGGCATAAGGCATAGACAAAATACTTGCCCAAGCAATGCCAATGCCAATCATTGGCAAAATCAGCCAATAGCGATCTGGCATAATATAAATGGACAGAAAACTAATTCCGCCTATAAATAAGGCATACATATGGGTTTTCTTTCTGCCGAGATATTTTGAAATTTTACCAAGAGATAATGCCACAGGAATTGAAACCAGATTGTAAATACCGAATAAAATCCCTACCCAATCGCCAGCATTATTAAATGCTTCACTTGAAGAATCCGTATGCGGTAAGTCGTAAAAATGTTGAGCAATAGCTGGTGTAGAAAACACCCACATACCAAACAAAGCAAACCAAGAAAAGAATTGCACCCAACTGAGTTGCTTCATTGTGGTTGGCATTTTTACAAAATCAACAAAAATATCAGTGAGTTTTGCTTTTTCTTTAGGCTCAACTTCAACAACTTCATCCAGTTTTTTAGCTTTGGCTTTCTCAATTTTATCGAGCTCTTCTGGAGAATATTCTTTGGTTGTAATGACAGTAATAAGAATTGTGATAATTAAAACCGCAGCACCAATAACAAATGACAAAATTAAATTTAGTGGCACAGCACCCTCTTCAGCTCTGTTGGCAATACCAAAATATTCAGTTAAAACATAAGGTAACCAAGAGCCTGCCACAGCACCAATACCAATTAAAACTGTTTGCGTGGTAAAACCAACCGTGCGTTGATCTTCATTTAAAATATCAGCTACAAAAGCCCGAAAGGGTTCCATAGAAATATTAAAGGACGCATCCATAATCATCAACATTCCTGTACCAACCCATAAGGCTGGCAAAAAGGCGATAAATAAATCGGCTTGAGGCAATAATACTAAGCCAATTGAGGCCAAAGCCGCACCAACAAGAAAATAAGGTTTACGTCGACCAAATCTATTCCAAGTGTTATCGCTATAATGGCCAACTAAAGGCTGAACTATTAAACCCATAATAGGTGCAATGAGCCAAAACCAAGACAGTTCATGGACATCGGCTCCAAAAGTTTGTAAAATACGGCTTGCGTTGGCGTTTTGCAAAGCAAAACCCATTTGAATGCCTAAGAAACCAAAACTCAGATTGGTGATTTCTAAGGCAGATAATTTGCGTTTTTGCATATCGTTTGAGTTAAATTAAACAACGATAAGCTTTGTAAACAAAACTTAACGGGAAGTAAAAAGCAGTTTTGTTTGAAACAAATATATAAATTATTTTAATTTACGTGTTGTTTCTCTTTCAATAATATTGGTATTAACAATTACCGTTTCAAAATGCTCTATTTCTTCTCTGTCTTTTTCCAGACGATTTATCAATAACTGAGCAGCTGTTCTTCCCATTTCAAAACCATTTTGACTTACAGTTGTCAATGGTGGAAAAGCGTGTTTAGACAACACACCATCTGTAAAACCTATGACCTGAATATCGTTTGGAATATCAAAACCAAGTTTCCTGGCGACTTTCATCGCAGTAACCGCATAGAGTTCATTAACGGCAAAAATAGCGTCAAGGTCTTTGTTTTTAGACAAATAATCTAAAATCTGTTGTTCTAAAGCTTCTAGATTATCGTCAGAACTAAACTCATCGTGAATTTTTAATATATAGGATAAGTTGACGTTTTTTTGATTGGCTTCTAAAGCTTTTAAGTAGCCTTCGGTTCTTAATTTACCTACACTTACGTAGTCTTTTGTGCTAATAATACCAATCTTTTCACAGCCGTTGTCAATCAATTTTTGAACGGCACGTTGTGATGTTTTTATATCATCTACGATAACCTTATCGCAATCTATATCATCTATCACTCGGTCAAACATCACTATAGGAATACCTTGATCTATGGTTTCGTGTAAATGGTGATAATCGCCTTTTGACAAAGTTTCCTTAGCTACTGAAAGAATAAAACCATCAATGCTGCCATTGGCTAAAGTATCAAGGTTGATGACTTCTTTATTAAAAGATTCGTTAGACAGGCCAACGATAACATTATAACCATTTTCATTGGCGTAAGATTCAATACCCGAAATTACTGTTGTAAAAAAATGATGAACAATTTCAGGGATGATTACGCCAAGGGTTTGTGTTTTTCTGTTTTTTAAACTTAAAGCTATATTATTTGGTCTGTAATTGTAAAGTTTAGCAAAAGCTTTGACCTTTTCTTTGGTTTCTTTACCAATTTCTTTACTGTCTCTTAAAGCTTTAGACACTGTAGAGACTGACACGTCAAGTTCTTTAGCGATAAGTTTTAGTGTAGGTTTTTGTTTCATTAGATTGGGTATTGAGAACTTTTGTTAATTCTAAATATGCTTTAAAGATAACATAAATAATAGAACTGAAATAAACAGATTTATTCAAAATTAATTAAGCACGATATGTTTTTTTTGTCAATTTCTTATTTTAAAGTGTTAAAATCAAAAAGTTGTCAACACGAAAACGTTTGCGGTCATTCGAAAATGTTTGCGATAGGTTTAATTTATATAATTTTATAATCGGAAGTAAAAAGTAACATAATCATAACACAAATCACTCATTTATGAACACATTCAAGTATTTATGTCTGTTCTTGTTTTTGCCACTCGGTATTTTAGCCCAAAATACTGTTAGTGGAACTATAGTAGATGATCAAAATATGCCTATTCCTGGGGTTAATATTTTGATTGAAAACACACAACGCGGAACAACAACAGATTTTGACGGGAATTACACTATTGAAATCAGCAATGGTGAAGTATTAGTTTTTTCTTACTTAGGGTTTAAAACTCAAAAAGTAACTTATACTGGGCAATCAGAAATTAATATTCAACTTAATCCTGATGCAGATCAGCTTGAAGAAGTTGTACTAATTGGTTATGGTACAAGTACCAAAAAAGATTTAACAGGTTCGGTGACTTCCATTTCTCAAGATGATTTCACAAAGGGTAATATCATCACTCCAGAAAATTTAATTAATGGTCGTGTAGCGGGTGTTACAGTTAAAACAAGTGGTGCCCCAGGCTCAGGTTCTGAAATTAGAATTCGTGGTGGTGGGTCATTAAATGCTAACAATCAGCCGTTAATTGTTGTTGATGGTTTACCTTTAAGTAATGATAATGTTGGTGGAGGTCGGTCTATTCTTTCTTCTATTAACCCAAATGATATTGAATCTTTCTCTATTTTGAAAGATGCTGCTGCAACTGCTATTTACGGTAATCGAGCATCTGCGGGTGTTATTATCATTAAGACTAAAAAGGGATCGAAAGACTTTCAAGTGGACTTTAACTATACCGCTGGGGTTTACAGCCTAAACGATCAAATTGATGTTTTTTCACCTGATGGGTTTAGACGAATTATTTCACAAGAAAGACCGCAAGACATTGATAAATTAGGTAATGCCAATACTAACTGGCAAGATGAGATTTATCGCGTAGCTAACTCTTTTGACCACAACTTATCAGTTAGAGGCCAATTGTTTGATAAAATACCTGTTCGTCTTTCGTTAGGTCATTTAGACCAACAAGGGATAAGGTTAACCAGTGAATTTGAACGTTCTTCAGTTTCTACTTCTATTAATCCAACTTTTTTCGACGATCATTTAAGAGTTAATCTTAATGCAAATTACACCCGTGAAAGCAACCGATTTGCTGATGGTGTAGAAGGTGCAGCTATTCGCTTTGACCCGACTCAACCTGTAAGAGACCCTAACTCACCTTTTGGTGGCTTTTTTGAATATTTTGATCCTAATAACAATAATGAACCATTATTGGGAACTCGAAACCCTGTTGCAAGTTTATTACAACGCCGTAACGAAGCTGATGTCGATCGCTTTTATGGGAATTTAAATTTAGATTACAGATTACATTTTTTACCTCAAGTGAAAGCTGTTGTGAATTTTGGTTTTGACGATTCAAGTGGTAGCGGATCAAACGAGCTATCTCGAGAAAGCATAAATGGACAACGTTTTAATGATGGAAGTTTTAATGGAAGTTTTTCAAGCTTTACAAGTGATATCCAAAATACACTATTTGATGCATATTTAAAATATGACGAAGACATCACTGAAGATATCAGCTTAAGAGGAACAGTTGGATATTCCTACCAAGAGTTTACAAACGAAAGTTTTTCAACTGGGGAAACACGAGAAGAAGCACAAACTGATGATGCTGACGTCAACACATTGCCTGATGTGGTATTGATAGGTTATATCGGTCGTGCTTTTGTGAGCTTTAAAGATAAATACATCGCCTCCTACTCTATTAGACGAGATGGGTCTTCGCGTTTTGCTGAAGGCAACAAATGGGGAACATTCCAATCCGCAGCTTTATCTTGGAATATTTCTGATGAAAATTTCTTAAAAGACTCTAAGGTAGTTTCTAATTTAAAATTAAGAGCCAGTTATGGTGAAACTGGTCAACAAGAAATCGGCCCACGTATTATAGGCCTTGAAAGTTTTGCAACATCACAACCCACCGCTCAAGTTATTTTTGGTGGTGCACCATTAACAGCTGGATTCCCTATTGCCAGAAATGAAGGTTTGACTTGGGAAACAGCCAAAACATATAATATTGGTCTCGATTATGGACTTTTTGACAACAGAATTACTGGATCATTAGATGTCTACACTAGGGATACCGAAGATTTATTTGTTACTGCACCAGTTCCAGAAGGTTCTAATTTTACAAATACTATAGAGCAAAATTCTGGAACTCTAAATACAGAGGGGATTGAATTTGGAATAAACGCGCAAATTTTTGATGACAAAGGCGACTCGGATAAGTTTGATTGGAATGTCAGCTATAATGTTACCTATCTCAGTCAAGAGTTAGAAGAATTAGCTAATGATTCTGATATTACTGTTGGTGGTATCGGTGGTGGTACTGGTGGTTTTATCCAACTCCATAGTGTAGGTCACGCGCCTAATTCATTTTGGGTATTTAACCAAATTTACGATGACAATGGCAGACCAATTGAAGGCGCTTATGCAGACTTAAACGGTGATAACATTATCAATGATGACGATCGCTATTTATTTAGAGACCCTGATGCAGATTTTACGATGGGATTCCAATCAACAATGAATTATAAGAATTTTGATCTATCATTTAATATGAGAGCGAGTATAGGCAACTATGTCTATAATAATGTTAATTCTGCCAGAGCACAATTTCAATTTTTACAAGATAACACAGCTTTAGGCAACATCCCTACACAAGTGTTAGACACAGGTTTTCAAAACACCTCTGATGTGATTCGTTCTGATGTTTTTATTGAAGATGCTTCTTTTTTAAGAATGGATAACTTTCAAGTGGGCTATACTTTTCAAGATGTTGTGCAGAAAAATACAACTCTGAGATTTTGGGCTGGTATGAACAATGTTTTTGTCATTACTGATTACTCAGGTTTAGACCCAGAAGTCTTTGGAGGTATTGATAATACCATTTTTCCAAGACCTCAAACCTTTTTACTTGGTGCAAACTTTAAATTTTAATAGATGTTTAATAGGCTTAACACTTTGAATACCTTATATTTATAAATAAAAATTATGAAGATGGAAATAATTAAAAAAATTAATTTTATTTATCTAATTACTGGACTGCTGTTTTTAGTCTCTTCTTGTGAAGACGATTTAAATACAGTCCCTTTAGATGATGATGCCTCTACGGCTGAAGACTTTTTTAACCAGGAGGATGCTTATAAAAAACTACTTGCTGGCGTTTATGG
>JASMTR010000088.1:0-54280 GCA_041694175.1 Bacteroidales bacterium | reverse complement strand
CAACAGATGATACGTTTTTTAATCTTATTGTTGGTGAATATATGCAGCCAGCATGTGATGTTTCTGCACCTTTAACAACTGAATTTAACTTAACAAAACAACCTTAAGATATGAAAAATATAATTAAAACAATAACAGTAGCCCTCGGCTTTATACTTATTGGCTGTAATGCTGTTGATGATACAAGGTTTAAGTCTAATACTCAAAGTGGTTGGGTTGAATTTGAATCCGAGTCAACTCAAGTACTTAGTGATTCGGGATCTGCAACAATTCCAATTGAATATAATGTACCTGTAAATCGTGAAAATACAACCATTACATATGAAGTAGAAATTGCATCGGGTAGTGCTCCTAGTGTAGAAACTGGTTCATTTACAACAGTTGTTCCGGCTGACACTAGAGATGCTCAAATTACTTTTGAAGTCGACCCAAGCATCACGACAAACTATACTGTACAGTTTACAATTACTGGAACCAGTAATCCAGATGTGATTGTTGGTCTTGATGGTGATAACCCAATCGTTCATACGCTTGAAGTCTGTTCAAATGTTTTACCTTTATCTTGGACGGGTTCTGCTTTTATCGACGGTAGTCAAATTAACACATTTGATATGACACTTACACCTACAGGTAACGAAGGTGAGTTTGAAGTAAGTTCAGCATGGGGTACTAATTTTGTAGCGGAAGCAACAGGAAACCCTGGATTTGATGGTCAATTTATCTATGATGGTACAATGGTTATTAATGCTGATAATACATTATCTATAGTAGGTAATGACCCTGCATTATTTCCTGGTACGGTATTACCAGAAGATTCATTAAACGGTAATCTATTTGATCCATGTACAAATCAGCTTGTCTATACTTTATCTCAAAGTTTATTTACAGGAGATTTTACAGTTGATGTTATATTAACTCCTGCTCCTTAATTACTTAATGAGTAATATTATAATAAATCCCACCATTTGGTGGGATTTTTTTATATTTATACCATGCAAAATCATGTCATTTTCGGAATCCATCCTGTGTTAGAAGCTTTAAGAAGTCAAAAACCTGTTGATAAAATACAAGTTCTCAAAGATTTGGAAAACACCCAAGAACTCTTAAACCTAGCTAAAGAACTTCACGTAAAAGTGAGTTTTGTGCCTCACCAAAAGTTTAGAAAATACCAATCAAAAAATCATCAAGGTGTTGTTGCGTTTATGGCTCCAATAGACTTTGCTGACTTTGAAACTACTATTGAAAATGCTTTGGATAAAAATCCTGAAGCACTATTTTTATTACTTGATGGGGTTACAGACGTAAGAAATTTCGGAAGTATCTTAAGAACAGCAGAGTCAGCAGGTGTTAGCGTTGTCATTGTGCCGCAACAAGGCACAGCTAGGATTAATGATGATATGGTAAAAACCTCTGCGGGTGCTATTTTTAATATACCAATCTGCAAAGTTAACCATCTCAAAGATGCTATATATTTCCTTCAAGCACACGAGGTTAAGCTTATTGGAGCAAGTGAAAAATCTAATCAAAGTTTGTTTAATGCTAATATCAAAAAACCTGTTGCATTAGTAATGGGAAGCGAAGGTTTTGGTATTCACCATAGCATTATTAAAATGCTTGACCAAACTTATCACATTCCTATGATAGGCAAAACACAATCGCTAAATGTTTCTGTGGCTGCAGGTTTGTTTTTATATGAATTGGTGAGGTAAAGTTAATCGGTTTTATCTCTGTTTTTTTTAATGTGGTATATCACATTTATATCAGCATCTTTATCCTCCTGCTCATCATTTATTTTATCAGGATTAAAATTGCCATCTTCATCAAAGAGTTGCATAAATTCATCCTCTTCTGAATCGTAATCTTGTTTTTCCCATTGATATTTTGGCTGGGCTAAATTTTTAGTTTTATAAATAGATGCTAAACCTAGACCGACTATAAAACCTGACAAATGTCCTTCCCAAGACATGCCAGTTTTGCCAGGAAAAAGGCCCCAAACCAAACTTCCGTAAACAAAGACCACAATTAAGGATAAGGCTACTAATCTGTAATATTTAGAAAAAATTCCTTTAAAAAATAAAAAAGAAGCTAAAACATAAACCAATCCACTGGCACCAATATGATAACTCGGTCTACCAATGAGCCAAGTCAACAAACCTGTAATAAGTATTCCCCATAAAATTACAGGTTTACTAATTTCTCTATAAAAGTAAAACAAGGCCATACTCAACAATAGTAGAGGAACAGAATTGTTAAATAAATGCTTTAAACCACTATGAATAAAGGTAGAAAACAATATGCCTTTTAAGCCTTCTACCTTTTGAGGGTAAATACCGTAGATGTTAAAATTTAAATTATACTTAATTTCTATCCAATAGACTACCCATATCAATAAGACCAAGCCTAATGGATAAATCAAAATATCGTGAGTATATTTAAAAGATTTTGACATAAAATAATTGATGATATAAAGATATCAATTTCATTTCCAAGTCAACAACACCTGTAATAATGTCACTAAAATTGTAAATTTGTAGTTATGAATACACCTTTGGCAGAACGACTTCGTCCTAAGAAACTAACAGACTACATCGGTCAAGACCATTTGGTAGGAAAAAATGGTCTAATTTCAAAAATTGTAAAACAGCAAAGCTTACCATCGCTTATTTTTTGGGGACCACCAGGAATTGGTAAAACTACACTAGCCCAAATTATTGCCAATGAAATCAATCGACCATTTTATAAGTTAAGTGCGATTAATAGTGGAGTAAAAGATATTCGTGCTGTGATAGAAAAAGCTAAACAAACTCAAGGGATGTTTAGTCAAAATTCTCCAATTTTATTTATTGATGAAATTCATCGCTTTAGTAAATCTCAGCAAGATTCATTACTTGAAGCTGTTGAAAAAGCTTGGGTCACTCTAATTGGTGCAACAACAGAAAACCCCAGCTTTGAGGTTATTTCTGCTTTACTGTCAAGATGCCAAATCTATACACTCAAGTCTTTTGGTAAAAATGAACTCAAAACACTTCTCGATAAAGCACTTTCTGAAGATACCCATCTAAAAACTTTAGATATTCAAATTAAAGAAAATAAGGCATTGTTTAGATTGAGTGGTGGCGATGCTAGAAAATTACTCAATATATTAGAGTTGGTTATTAGTCAACAAAATACAAATGATAAAATCGTTATTGATGACGAAAGTGTTTATAAAATTGTACAAGAAAAACCTTTAAAGTATGATAAGTCGGGAGAACAACATTACGATATTATTTCGGCGTTTATTAAATCCATTAGAGGAAGCGACCCAAATGCGGGTGTTTATTGGTTAGCTAGAATGCTTGAGGGCGGCGAAGATATCAAGTTCATTGCCAGAAGACTCATTATTTTGGCCTCTGAAGATATTGGCTTAGCAAATCCCACAGCTTTAGTGATGGCCAATAATACATTTCAAGCCATAAATATTATTGGTATGCCCGAAGCAAGAATTATTTTAAGTCAATGCGTAATTTATCTTGCTACTTCGCCTAAAAGCAACTCTGCTTATATAGCTATCAATAAAGCTCAAGATTTAGTTAAGCAGACGGGAGATTTAGATGTGCCATTGTCATTAAGAAATGCACCGACAAAATTGATGAAAGATTTGAATTATGGAAAATCTTATCCTTATGCACACGATTATGAAGGAAACTTTGCCTATCATAATTTTATGCCAGATGCAATATCTTCAGAAAATTTATACCAAATATCAAATAATCCTAAGGAAAAACAATTTAAAGATTTTCTAAAACGACGATGGAAAGATAAATATGAATTTTGATGTCTTAGACTTATTGCTTTTTAAACTCTAATTTTTGAACTACATCCTCATCCTTAACAAGATATTCTACAATTAAACTGCCACTCGCATCAAAAAAAGCAGCACCATCAATATCAGCTGAATCAAAATTATAGCTGCCTTGACCCGCATATTCTAAATTAGCATAAACGGTTTGTCCTTTGTCCGTAAATATAGTGTAATTGTTATCTTTCTGAAGTAGCCAATAGGTTTGACCATAGAGTTGGTAAGCATTAGCGCGTTTTTCAAAAGGGGTTTCCTTTATGGTCTTTTTGTCATTGGTTGAAACCTCAACAACCTCAGACCTTGTTTCTTCTTCACTAGAGGTCTTGAGGTATAAAGCAGAGTTTGACTGAAATTTATCTAAAGCTCTATTAAGTGCTTCTTGATAAGCTTCTTTAAATGGTTTTAAACGGCTTGTCCCTTCGCTTTGATAGATTATCTTTCCAAAACAATCTTTAAGCTCAAAAATTAACGTTGTTGTAAATATCCCTTTATCCTCTTTAACATTTGCATTTAGAGCAAGGCATCTATTAAAGTTTAATTTTTGAGGTATTTCTTCTCCTTGATTCATGTAAACCTTAAAGCCAGCTTCTTTTAACCTGACCCTTGTTAACACATTGAGTTGATATTTGTTTACTTCATCTAAAAAACCATATTGTACAGGAACAATGACAAATTCATACGTATTATCAGAGGTTTGACTAAAACTTTTAAAACAAAATAAAAATAGAACTAAAATTAAAACTAAAATCTTTTTCATATAACTTTATAATTTATAAAACTGTTTTTAAATCTTTCAATTTTTCAATAAAATCAACATCAAAATTAGGCTTTTTACCAAAATAAATAGCTAGCATTCCGAAATCTTTAGCACCTTGAATATCTGCCTCTAAGCTATCGCCTATCATAAGGCATTTACTTTGATGTGTTTTTGCTTTGTCTATGGCGTGTTTAAATATACGTTTATCCGGTTTTTTGTATCCTGAACCTTCAGCCGTGGTTACTGTTTCAAAAAAATGTGCAATTTTTGAGGACTTTATTTTTTTGTGTTGAACTTTTTCAAAACCATTGGTGATAATATGCAATCGATATTTGGTTGCTAAATAGTTTAAAGTCTGTTCAGCATCAGGGAAGAGATGTACTTGATTAGACAAATTATTGATATACTCTTCTGCAATTAAGTCAATGAGCTGTTTATCGCTTTTAATTTTTAAAATATCAAAAACTTCTTTTAGTCTATAAAATCTCAAATTTTCTGAATCAATTTTATTGTTACGATACAAATCCCAATACTTCAAATTAACAGGTTTATACACGCCCATAAATGATTTCAGATCTATGTTAATACCGTGCTTTTCAAAAATTAAATTAAAAGTAATTTGCGAATTTTTTTCAAAATCCCATAAAGTGTGATCCAAATCAAAAAAGATATCAGTTAGGTCATGTCGTAACATTTTTTACAAATTTTATCATTTTAAAATAACGTTTTTTGTGATCTTCATCTGCGAAATCTGAATTATTAAATAGTAAATTATAATTAACATTATGTGATTTTAAATCATTTATCAGTTCAAAGAATCGATCATCACTTACATTGTATAATGCCTTAGAACTTAAAAAATACGGATGCAACTCTATAGGTGATGCCTGTTCTAAGTTCAGATCATAAAACAAAAACGATGAACAAGTTCCTGCTCTAAAACCAAGATGTCTAGCATATCCCATAGAGAAGTCTTTTTGGACTATAGTTTTTTCAAGATTGACATAAAAATCTGGAAAATTTAGTTTCCTGTCTTTAATTAAAACACTTTCTAATTCTAAATTTGATATGCTTTCAAAACGTTTGATTTCTTTATTTAAAACGTCAATATCTTTAATACCTTCGTGACTTGCTAACAACCCAATTTCGCAATAATCACCCATTGATTTGATTAATTTTTTGTAAAGTCTTTTTCTATAGTTTATATTCTTAGTGTAAATACTATAATTCCCAAGTTGAAACATAAATAGCACATTAATACCTAAACTATTTTTTAAACTTATCAAATCATCATAAACATCATAAGGGTCAAGAGCAGAATTAAACCAAGTTTTTATTCTACTGTATAAATCTCTAATTCTTAACTGAAAAAGATCTGCTATAAAACCACCAATACTTCTTGAAATACCTAATTTTCTATAATTATAAGCCTTTTCTACAGCTATAATAACATTAGTATTTCGTTGAATTTGTGAAGCTTCTATAGCATCAAATTTCTCACTTAAAACCTCTCTAAATTTGGACATCCAAATATCGATCACAGGTTTTTGTAAAAAATTATTTTGAAAAGCAAGGCTAGTATCTGCTGGAAATTCGCCTAATTCATCCTTGACGTGTGGTAAATATTCTTCGTATCGGGTTAGCAAAAAAAAGCTCGCCGCAAATATATCATACGGGATATCGCTTTGAGACGAAGTTTTAAAAAAATAAGATTCACCTTGCCATTTAGACACTGATATTTCAATATCATTTACACCCTGCTCAGTCAAAAGATCACAAGATTGAATAAAAACTTCATTGCCTAAACGTTGGTTGGTATAAGAAAACTTAACGCCTTTATAAGCTATGAAAGTTTCTATTTTGGTTGTAAAATTTATGTCAAAACCTAAAATACGTTTGCACAACTGCCTAAACGTATAGTTAATACGCGGTGTGATTTTAGGAACGTAAATTAAAATTTCCATAAGTTAGAGCAGCTGTTCGTCAGCAAAGCTAAAATAAGATTTCTCAGTCACAATGATATGGTCAAATAGTTTAAAATCCATCAATTCTGCAGCATTTTTAATTTTTTCTGTCAATTTAATATCTAAACGGCTAGGTTTCAACTTGCCTGATGGATGATTGTGTGACAAAATCATCGCGACTGCGCCACAAGTCAAAGCTTTTTTAAATATCAAACGCATATCAACCATAGTGCCGGTTATGCCACCTTTACTCACTTGATGTTTGTTGATTAATTTATTTGAATTATCTAACAATAACACCCAAAACTCCTCGTGACCCAAATCGCCAATTAATGATTTCATTATCTTAAAGGCATCAAAACTAGATGTGATTTTAGGGAAGATAGGCAAATCTGCATTGCCGTGACGTTTGCCTAGCTCTAAAGCCGCAACGATACTAATTGCTTTAGCTTCGCCAATACCTTTGTAGTCTTGAAGCTCTTCTACGCTCATCTTGCTCAATAATCTTAATTGATGCTCTTTGTCTTTCAGCACACGTTTACACAGCTCCACCGCACTTTCAGACCTATTGCCAGAGCCAATAATTATTGCCAAAAGCTCCGCATCACTTAAAGCAGACTTCCCTTTATGAAGCAATTTTTCTCGCGGTCTATCACCTTCTGACCAAGATTTAATAGAAAGTTTTGTCATAGCATAAAAATACAAAAATGCTCAAACAAAACAATTTTTAACTCTACAAGCTTTTTAGTTTAGTAAAAAAAATCATAACAGTTTCTTTCAGTTATAGGTAGACTTCTTATCTCACACTAGATATAACTTTCGTTTTTCAAGTGTCAATCTCAATCTCTTAATAAAATGTATCTTTGTCGAAAATTAAACTTTTCAGGTTTATTGATTTTAAGGTATGAATTATTTTAAAAAAATCATTCGCTTTGCCAAACCCTACAAGGCTTATGCTGTCGGAAATATTATAGCCAATATTTTCTACGCTTTATTTAGCGCCTTGTCATTTGTAGCTTTAATTCCAATGCTAGACGTTTTATTTGGCGAAACTAAAAAAGCTATTACTCAAAAACCTGAATACACAGGTCTTACCAATTTAAAAGACTATTTTAAAGACAGTATGGCTTACTACATTCAAGACGTTGCTCAGGATGATGCTTCAATGTCGTTATTTGTTGTTATTGCATTAGTTGTCGTTTTATTTTTCCTAAAAAACATATCTAATTACTTAGCCTTATATTTTATTACGTTTTTAAGAAATGGAGTGCTCAAAGATTTGCGTAATGCACTTTACAAAAAGACTATAGAATTGCCATTATCGCATTATTCCGAAAAACGCAAAGGCGATACCATAGCAAGAATAACTAGTGATGTCTTAGAAATTCAGCACTCGTTTTTGTCTGTTTTAGAATTACTTGTTCGAGAACCTTTAACCATTATATTTACAATCATCACGATGCTCTTTCTGAGTGTTAAGTTGACTATTTTTGTATTTATTTTTATACCTATATCTGGAATTATAATATCGCTTATTGGTAAGTCATTAAAACGAAAATCAGACTTAGTTCAAACTGAACAAGGCTACTTTTTATCTATTTTAGAAGAAACCTTAGGCGGACTAAAAATCATAAAAGGTTTTAATGCAGAAAATATTTTTTATAAAAAGTTTTCTGACTCCACTCAAAAATTTTACAATTTTTCAAACAATCTTCTTAATCGTCAAAACTTAGCCTCACCAACTTCAGAATTTTTAGGAATTTCTGTAATAGCTGTATTGTTGTGGTATGGCGGGAAAATGGTTTTACTAGACGAAAGTCTTGACGGTTCTACCTTCATCACGTTTATGGGTCTGGCATACAATATTTTAACACCAGCCAAAGGCATATCAAAAGCTTCTTATAATGTCAAAAAAGGAAATGCTGCTGCTGAACGTGTTTTACAAATTTTAGAAACTGACAACAATATCAAAGATCAACCTGACGCCATTCAAAAGTCAGATTTTGAGAACCAAATTTCTATAGAAAACTTGTATTTTGGATATGAAGATGAATATGTCGTCAAAAATTTTTCAGCAAATTTACCTAAAGGTCAAACGCTAGCACTTGTTGGACAGTCGGGTAGTGGTAAATCTACCATTGCCAACTTGATAACACGTTTTTATGATATTGAGAAAGGTGCAATTAAAATTGATGGTATTAACATTAAAGATATTAGTCAAAATTCTTTGAGAAACCTAATGGGCTTAGTTACTCAAGATTCAATCTTGTTTAATGACACCGTTGAAGAAAACTTAAAAATAGGTAAACCAGAGGCTACTGAAGAGGAAATTAAAAATGCACTTAAAGTTGCCAACGCTTTTGATTTTGTGATGAATCTTCCAAAAGGTTTACAAACCAATATTGGCGATAGCGGTAACAAATTGAGTGGTGGACAAAAACAGCGTTTGTCTATTGCCAGAGCAGTGCTCAAAAATCCGCCAATAATGATTCTTGATGAAGCTACGTCAGCTTTGGACACTGAAAGTGAACAATTAGTGCAAGAAGCGCTTGAAAATATGATGAAAAATCGCACTTCTGTAGTCATCGCACACCGATTATCAACCATTCAAAGTGTAGACCGAATTATTGTTATGCAGGATGGAGAAATTGTTGAACAAGGTAAACATGCTGAACTGTTATCTCAAAATGGAATGTATAAAAAACTAGTAGATATGCAGTCTTTTCAAGACTAATGACGTATGGAAATTGAAGAAGAAAAAGAGTTAATTTCAAGATTGTGTTCTCCAAATCAAGCTGATGCGGCTTTTGCGGAATTGGTAGGGTTATATAAAGAACGACTGTATTGGCATATTCGTTACCTGCTTAAAAACCATGAAGATACCGATGATGTTTTGCAAAACGTTTTTATCAAGATTTATAAAAACATCAAAAAATTTAAAGGTGACAGCCGATTGTATTCTTGGATGTATCGTATTGCCAAAAACGAATCGCTTACATTTTTAAAAAAACGATCAAAAATGTTGAAAATTAGCAATGAAGAATTGCAAACCCATATTGTGAACAATTTAGAAAGTGATGTTTATTTTGAAGGAGATCAAATTCAATTAAAATTACAAAAAGCCATAAATACTTTACCAGAAAAACAAAAGGAAGTTTTTCAATTGAGATACTTTGAGGAAATGAAGTATCAAGAAATGGCAGAGCTTTTGCAGACTTCTGAAAGTGCATTAAAATCTAACTATCATCACGCATCAAAAAAAGTAGAACAATACCTTAAAAACAATTAAACCTTTTTGAAAATCAGCGGTCTAAGTAATAAATGAAGCCAAATAATCACATATCAGATAAAAGCGGATTTAAAGTTCCGAAATCATATTTTGAGGATTTTGAAATTAAATCTTTAAAGTCCGAAAAGCAAAAGCTTAAAACTGGATTTTCTATTCCAGAACATTATTTTGATAATTTTGAAGCCCAAAAACCAAAATCTGGTAAACTTATTAGGTTAAATGAATTTCAAAAAACTATTGCCGTTGCTGCAACTTTAATCGTTTTGTTAGGCACTTTGCTAATAGGTTTAATAATAAAACCCCAGCCTCAACAACAATTCGATTTTAGTAAAATTAACCGCAATGAAATAATGGATTACCTCGAAGATGAAGTCATGATGGACTATGATTTATATGTTGAGGATGAACGTTTAGAAATTGATTTGTCTGAAACTAATTTAGAAAACACAAATATAATTGACAATATGGACGATAGTTCCATAGAACTGCTAATGGAATATTAGACAAGGTTTAGTATATTTATATAAAATCAATAAGATGAAAACTTTAATTCTACTTTTAAGTTTGCTTTTGTCAGTTAATCTTTCTGCACAAATAGATAAAGATGACGATGTTAAATCATACAAAATTGCATTTATCACTGAGCGCTTAGACTTAACCTCCAAAGAAGCACAAGTCTTTTGGCCAATTTATAACAAGCACAATAAACGTTACGAAAATCTCAAACAAAATACTTGGGAGCCAATAAAAAAAGACCTCAAAAATATCGATAATTTATCTGAAAAAGAAGCTGAAAAACTCCTTGAAGATTATAGAAATTACAAGAAAGAACGAGCTCAATACAGAGAAGATTATATCAAAGAGTTGCTGACAGTCATTTCTCCCAAAAAAGTAATGCAACTCAAAAAAGCAGATTATGACTTTAATCGAGAGTTGCTTAAACAATACCAATCCAAGTAATTATTCCAGAGCTTTTTTCCCTATTTTTGTCGCCTAAATTAGATTAATGCGATTACATAAAAATTTAGTATTTGCTGTAGTAGATTGTTTACAATTGATTTTTAACAAAGGTGAGTACGCTGATAAACAATTACGTAAAACTTTAAAACTTGATAAACGCTGGGGCTCTAGGGATAGAGGTTTTATAGCAGAAACTGTTTATGATATTGTAAGATGGCAGAGACTTTATGCAGAAATAGGTGACGCGCATCAACCTTATAAACAAGAAGATTTATTTAGGATGTTTGCTGTTTGGGCTACATTAAAAGGGATCAAACTGCCAGAGTGGCCTCAATTCCACAATACACCAACGAGACGTATAAAGGGGCGGTTTGATGAGCTTTCTAAAGTTAGAAAATACAAAGCTTCAATTCCAGATTGGTTAGATGAATTGGGATTAAAAGAACTTGGTAATCTTTGGGAAGAAGAAATATATGCACAAAATGAAACTGCCCCTGTTATTCTAAGGACTAACCGATTACTAACTAACAGAGACCAGCTGCTAAAAAGTTTAGCTGAAGAAAATATTTATGCTCAACCCGTTAAAGATTTAAAAGACGCTATTAAACTCAACGAGAGAGCCGACGTATTTAAAACAGATACCTTTAAAAAAGGCTGGTTTGAAGTGCAAGACAGTTCGTCTCAAATGGTAGCAGAACTTCTTGGTCCAAAACCTGGAATGCGCGTCATAGATACTTGCGCTGGTGCTGGCGGTAAAAGTTTACATATTGCTTCGTTAATGCAAAACAAAGGACAAATTATAGCCTTAGATATCTATAAAAAAAAATTAGTTGAACTTAAACGAAGAGCAAGACGAGCAAAAGCCTTTAATTTAGAGACCCGGCATATTGAAAACAGTAAAGTCATTAAGAAATTAAAAGACTCTGCAGATGCAGTATTAATTGATGCACCTTGTAGTGGACTCGGCGTTTTACGTAGAAATCCAGATGCTAAATGGAAATTAAAACCGGATTTTGTTGATAAAATCAAACAAACGCAACAACAAATTTTGCAAGACTATTCTAAAATGCTTAAATCCGGAGGAACATTGGTTTATGCCACATGTTCCATTCTGCCATCGGAAAACACTCAACAAATACAAACTTTTTTGGATTCTGAATCAGGTCAAAATTTTAAGTTAATTAAGGATCAATCTATTTTTACTCATCAAACAGGTCAAGATGGCTTTTATATGGCAAAGCTTAAAAAGGTATAATATTTGCTCACTAAATTATAAACACTTTTTCAAATTAAAATTTCAAAACAATTATAATCCTAAAACGATAAGTTATTTATGAAATATATATTTACTCTAGTTTCTATTTTTGCTTTTGCCTATGGTTTTGCACAAGCGCCGCAAGGTTATTACAATTCTGCTCAAGGTTTAACTGGCTTTCAACTTAAAACGGCTTTAAAAAATATTATTGATGATATTGATGATAACAATGGACAAGTCTTTCACAATCCTCAAACCTACTCAGATTTATGGACCGCATACACCAATCCTAATAGCGGATATATAGATAATTATAGCGATTTTGATAATGATGGGTTTTTACTTGATGTATATTCTGAAAACCCAAGTGGTAACGATCCTTATAACCATACTTTAGTTTCTGACCAATGCGGTAATTTTAATGGCGAAGGCGTTTGCTACAACCGTGAACATTTATTGCCACAATCATTTTTTGATCAACAATTGCCAATGCGAAGTGATTTTCACTCTACTTTCCCTACAGATGGTCAAGTGAATGGTTACCGTGGTAATTTACCTTATGGTGAAGTTAACAATCCTAACCTCACCACACTGAATGGCACTAAACGTGGCCCGAATGTTTTCCCAGGCTATACAGGAAATGTCTTTGAACCTCTTGATGAGTTTAAAGGCGATATAGCACGAGCTTTATTTTATTTTGCTGTAAGATATGAAGATGAAATCAATACCTCGGGTTGGGATGATCCTGTTGACAATGTTTTGAATCCTAATGCCAATCAGTTTTACGACGGTTGGTATATTGATTTATTACTGAGTTGGCATTTGAGCGACCAAGTATCTCAGGAAGAATTAGATAGAAATGAAAACGGATTTACCTTTCAAAACAACCGAAATCCTTTTATTGACAATCCAATTTGGGTTCAAGCTATTTGGGATGAAAATTTTAGTAATGAAGAATTTCAAAATTATGATATTCAACTTTATCCTAATCCGGTCACAAGTCGTTTTTTGAATATTAAAACCAAGGGGGTTTCTGATTTAAATGTAGAGGTCTATAATATTTTTGGTCAACAAATTTTATCTAAAAAATTGAATAATTCTACTGATCAAATTTCAATAGAGCAGTGGACCTCTGGAATTTACTTGCTCAAACTGTCAAACAAAAATATCAAAGAAACTTTTAAAGTTATTGTGCCATAAAACATTCCAAGAGGTTTAAACCCCTTGGAATGAAAAGGTATTAAAAAACTATATTTCACAAACATACTAGCATTGATGCTAGTGTCACTTAGTCAATAAATCACTTTTTGATCATTGTTATCTCGATTTCTAGGGGTAAGCTTGAGAAAGCTAATTCAAATTTTAACATTCGTTATTTAAATTTAGTATAAATAAAATTTGCAGAGTTTGTTTCGAGTTTTATATTTGCAAAGTATTTATAACAAATCTAAATAAAAACAACAAAATATCTTGACAATGAAAAAAACGATTTTAAGTTTAGCGATTCTATCTTTAATTTTTACTTCTTGTAGCGATGACGATAGTGGTGAGATTATCAATGAAAATCCAGTTGAAGCACCAAGTACATATAGTTTTGAAAGAAATGGAGAAAGCAGTGTAGATTTTAATGGTCAAACCACTCGTATTCGAATGGGAGATGAGTTTGATTCTGCCTTGAAAGACAATACATTAACAGAAGCAGACTTGCTTTCTATGTATGCTCATCAAGAAGGCACTTCGGACTTTTCCGATGCTCAGCTAAATGCTTCAGAAAAAAATATGAGAAGCAAAACCGCTGCATCAAGAGATTACTTCTTTACCAATTCAACTGCTTCAAATGCTATTAAAACACAGTTTGAAACCTGGATTTCTGCACAAGCCAATGAAATTTTTACCGCTTGGGATAATACAGCTGCTGAGGGTGTAGCGGGACAAATTCAAGAAGCTGGTGGTGGATCAGTTCGATATGTTAATGCTAAAGGTTTAGAATACAATCAAGCTATAATTAAAGGATTTATTGGAGCTTTAATGACCGATCAAATGCTGAATAATTATTTGAGTCCAGCCGTTTTAGACGAAGCTGACAATGTTGCTAATAATGATAATGAAATTACCGAAGAAGGCAAAAACTACACGACTATGGAGCACAAATGGGATGAAGCTTTTGGCTATCTCTATGGCGATGATAACCCAACAAATCCAGAACTTGGTCAAGATAGTTTCTTAAACAATTATTTGTCTCGTGTAGAAAATGATGAAGATTTTACAGGGATTGCAAAAGACGTTTACGACGCCTTCAAATTAGGTCGAGCAGCTATTGTAGCTAAAGAATACGATTTAAGAGATCAACAGGCTGAGATTATCAAAGAAAAAATTTCTGAAATTATCGGAATTAGAGCAGTCTATTATTTACAGCAAGCTAAAAATCTTTTAGCGAACAACAAAGGTGCTGCATTTCACGATTTATCTGAAGGCTTTGGGTTCATTTACAGTCTTCAATTTACTCGCCAGCCTAATTCAAGCAGTCCTTATTTTACTTCAACTGAAGTGGACAATATGCTTTCAGCTTTGATGGAGGGCAATGGATTTTGGGACGTATCTGAGCAAACCTTGGATAATATTTCAACTCAAATTGCAGCTCGCTTTAACTTTACCGTTGAACAAGCTAAAGACTAATTTAAAATTAGTTTAATACTTAATCAAGTACAAAACACCTGTTTAACTTTTATATTTGCAATTTTAATTTTAGTATTATGAAACGAATTTTAATAGTATTTTTTTTAATTAGCCTTGTCTTCTCTTGTAGTTCAGACGACAGCGGCTCAGATATCGACAATAACCCTAATGACGGTTTTGATAGACAAGCTATGTTGAGCAACTGGGCTGATAATATTATCATTCCAGTATATTCAGACCTTAATACTAAACTCCAAACCTTAGTCAATCAAAAAGCAGCTTTTATTGCCGAACCGACGGTAGAAAACCTCGATAATTTGAGAATAGCTTGGCAAGAGGCTTATAAAGTTTGGCAATATGCAGAAATGTTTAATGTTGGTCTTGCTGAAAGCACGAATTATATTTTTCAAATGAATGTTTATCCGACTAATGTCGATGATATTGAAAATAATATTCAATCTCTAAATTATGATTTGGCGAGTGTCAATAACAACGATGCAGTTGGTTTTCCAGCTTTAGATTATTTATTACATGGTTTAGGCGAAAATGATGTAGATATTTTAGCGTTCTATATCTCAAATCCTAACGCTGAGAATTACAAAACCTATCTATCCGATTTGGTCGATAGAATGAAAAACTTAACGCAAAGTGTTTTAGACGATTGGAATAATGGGTTTCGTGACACCTTTGTATCTAATACTGAAAACTCAGCAACAGGGTCTATCAACTTGATGGTCAATGATTATATTTTTTACTACGAAAAAGGATTCCGCGCTAACAAATTTGGAATACCTGCGGGAAACTTTTCGCCAAACCCTTTGCCAGACCGTGTCGAGGCTTTTTATAAAGCCGATTTTTCTAAGACCTTAGCTACAGAAAGTCTTGATGCTATTCAAAACTTTTTTAATGGGAAAGCGTATAGTAGTAGTGCTGATGCAGAAAGTCTTAAAGATTATCTCGATTTTCTCAACACCATAAAGGATAGCGAAGATTTAAGCACATTAATCAACACTCAGTTTGATGAAGCACGTCAAAAAATCAACACCTTAAATGATAGTTTTGCCCAGCAAGTTGAAACCAATAATGTGGCTATGACCGAAACTTTTGATATCATTCAACTGGCCGTTGTTTTGCTTAAAGTTGATATGCTTCAAGCTTTAGATATCAGTGTAGATTTTGTAGATGCTGATGGGGATTAATTTAAATTACAATTTAATTGAGTAATATTTTAAAGGGATTTTCAGTTTAAGAAAATCCCTTTTTCAACCTTATATAGATGTCCATTAAATCTTATTTTGAACAAAACACATCATCAGCTCCTCTGGCTGTGTTTAGAATAGGCTTTGGTGTGATGATGCTATTTAGCATCATTCGATTTTGGAGCTATGGTTGGATAGAAAAACTATACCTTGATCCGCAATTTCATTTTTCATATTATGGATTTGAGTGGGTCAAACCTGTTGGCGATTGGACCTATCTTATATTTGCTATTTGTGGTTTGTCTGCGCTTTTTGTGGCTTTAGGTTTAAAATATCGCTTATCCATTATTTTGTTTTTTTTGAGTTTTACCTATATCGAACTCATGGATAAAACCACTTATCTCAATCATTATTACTTTATTAGTATTGTCAGTTTTGTGATGATATTTTTGCCAGCCAACGCCTATTTTTCTATAGATAGCTATTTTAGAAAAAAACAATATCCGCAAATTCCAAAATGGACTATAGACAGCATTAAACTTTTACTTGGTATTGTATATGTTTATGCAGGTTTAGCTAAAATTAACAGCGATTGGCTGTTTAAAGCTATGCCTCTAAAAATTTGGTTGCCCTCAAAATACGATTTACCCTTTATAGGTGAAAATCTCATGCAGCAAGAGTGGTTTCACTATGCTATGAGTTGGAGTGGAATGCTTTATGATTTGAGTATTCCGTTTTTATTGTTATATAAAAAAACACGCGTTTTTGCCTTTGTTTTAGTCGTATTTTTTCATCTATTTACTCGGGTTTTGTTTCCAATCGGGATGTTTCCTTATGTGATGATTGTGGGGAGTTTGATATTTTTTGACGCTAAAGTTCACTTCAAAATCATCAAATGGATCAAGTCATTGTTAAAATTTTTCCAGATAAAAATCCAAAATATACCAACTTCAAATTTTCGATATTCAAAACAAAAAATAGTAATTTCATTTTTAGGTATTTTCTTTATTTTTCAATTATTGATTCCTTTTAGATACGTGTTATATCCCAGCGAATTATTTTGGACTGAAGAAGGCTATCGTTTCTCATGGCGTGTGATGTTGATGGAAAAGCGAGGTTACGCCAATTTTAAAGTAGTCAATCCTATAAACAAGACGTATTTCTATGTGGATAATTCAGATTTTTTATCCTCATTTCAAGAAAAACAAATGAGCACACAACCCGATTTCATTCTGGAATACGCACATTTTTTGGGTGAGCATTTTAGGTCTCAAGGTCATGAGTCTATTGAAATTTATGTGGAAAGTTATGTCGCACTCAATGGCAGACGTAGTCAAGCCTATATCAATCCCGATGTGGACTTATTAAAACAATACGAATCATTCCAACCCAAAAGTTGGATTCTAGCATTTAAAGATGACATTAAAGGATTTTAGTTTAAGTTTAATTTTTGGTTTATTAGCATTAAGCCTTTTTAGTCAAAATAAAATTGAAGGTTATGTTTTTGACCAAGTTAATCAAAAGCCATTAAAAGAAGCTAAAATTTATGATAAGGCTAAAGGTCTTCTCACTCAAACAAATGCTTCTGGGTTTTTTAGCATTGAGGCTCAAAAACAAGAAGTTACATTAGTTTTTTATGCTTTTGGCTATCAAATATTAGAAAAATTAATTCAAACTAACAATACCAATACTTTAAATATTCAACTTCAAAGTCTTTCAGAAGAATTAACTGAAGTTGAAATTATTGCCCAAAACAACAAAGTCTTTGAATTACAGCGTTTAAAAGATGTTGAAGGTACAGCTATTTATGCTGGCAAAAAAACAGAAGTTATTCAAATCGACCAGTCTATGGCTAACTTGGCGACAAATAACGCACGACAAATTTATAGTCAAGTGGCAGGTCTTAATATCTATCAAAACGATGACGCAGGCTTACAACTCAACATAGGTGGTCGTGGTTTAAACCCTAACCGAACAGCTAATTTTAATGTGCGTCAAAACGGTTACGATATTAGCGCCGATGCTTTGGGTTATCCTGAAAGCTATTACACACCTGCTTCCGAAGGTCTTGAGCAGATTCAAATTATAAGAGGCGCGGCGTCTCTGCAATACGGCACACAGTTTGGCGGATTGATCAATTTTGTAATGAAAAAACCCAACCCTAATAAAACACTCGAAGTTATCACCAGAAATACGGGTGGGAGTTATGGACTTTATACCAATTTTACAAGTTTAAGTGGCACCAAGGACAATTGGAGTTATTATACCTACATTAATTACAAGCGCGGTGATGGGTTTAGACCCAATTCTGAATACGAATCTATCAATATTTTTTCTCACGTAGGTTATGAGTTTAATGAAAAAACTAAACTCACAGGCGAAATCACTTATATGAATTACCTTGCTCAACAAGCTGGTGGATTGACCGACGAAATGTTTGCTGAAGACCCGTTTCAAAGTAATCGAGAACGCAATTGGTTTGAAGTTGATTGGTTATTGTATAATTTGAAATTGTCTCACGAATTTTCAAAACAAACCAATTTTACGTTTAGCTTTTTTGGTTTAAATGCACGAAGAAGTGCGCTTGGCTTTAGGACTAATCGCGTGAACCAAATCGACCCGCTTGAAGAAAGAGATTTAATTGAAAGCGATTTTAACAATTTCGGGTTTGAAACCCGTTTGCTTAGCAAATACAAAATTGGGGACAAGAATGCGACATTTTTAATTGGGTCTAAACTATATAATTCAGACAATAAAGAACGACAAGGACCAGGTTCGGATGGGTTTGGTGATGATTTTAGTTTCAGAAATGACGAATTCCCCAACTACCCTAACCAATCCGAATTTGATTTGCCGAATTTGAACATTGCGGTGTTTGGCGAAAATATTTTCTATTTAAACGATAAATTTTCAGTCACTCCTGGCTTTAGATTTGAATACATTAAAACCGAAAGTGACGGATTTTTTAAGCGTATCAATACTGATGCGGCAGGTAATGTTATTAACAACGAAACCATCCAAGATCAGCGAGAATTTGAACGTTCGTTTGTGTTATTCGGTTTAGGTTTAAGTTACAAACCTAATGATAACCTTGAAATTTACGGCAATATTTCTGAAAATTACCGCTCAGTAACATTTTCGGATATCAATATTACCAACCCAGCCTTTGCGGTTAATCCTAATATTACCGATGAAGAAGGTTTTACAGCCGATATGGGTTTAAGGGGAAATTACAACAATTTTGTGTCTTACGATTTAGGTGTTTTTGCGTTGTCGTATCAAGGTCGAATTGGATTTGTTCAAAAAGTTTTAAACGATAACCGTATCATTAGCGAACGTGGAAATGTTGGTGACGCCTTGATGTATGGAGTAGAATCTCTGTTTGACTTCAATTTAAAAAAAGTGTTTAGCTTAAGTAATAATTATAGATTGAATTTCTTTGTGAATACTTCAATTATAAATTCAGAATATACCAGCTCTGACCAAGCAGGAATTGAAGGTAATGAAGTTGAATTTGTGCCAGACCTTAACCTTAAAACGGGTTTTAGATTTGGTTATAAAGACTTTGCCGCGAGTATGCAATACACCTATTTATCCAGTCAATTTACAGATGCGAGCAACTCTGTTGAGTCAAGTCTAAGTGGCGTAATAGGCGAATTGCCAGAATATGATGTTTTAGATATGTCATTGTCTTATCGCTACAAGCAGTTTAAATTAGAAACTGGAATCAACAATATTTTAGACGAAGAATATTTTACCCGTAGAGCTACAGGATATCCTGGACCAGGTATTATTCCATCTGCACCTCGAAATTGGTATGCGACTTTGGAAGTGAAGTTTTAAATTTATTTTTAGAAAGTTTATTTTAGGTAAATGATCTCTAAAGCATCCTCTAAAATGGTATTATGATCAAAAGCTAAATTCCTGATATTGTTAATATCAATCCATTCTGCGGTTTCAGCATCGTCCTTTCCTTTAACAAGCTTTTCTTCTGCGATTATTGCTACAAAAGCAAAGGTTAAAGTCCGTCCACGCGGGTCTCGATGTGGTTGATCGTAATAGTTTATAAATCTTAAATCATCGATACCAATCTTCAAGCCCGTTTCCTCCTCCAATTCACGTTGACAAGCTCCGATGACCAATTCCCCATTATCTATAAAACCACCTGGGAAAGCATACCTATTTTTAAAAGGTTCATTTTTACGTTTGATGAGCAAAACTTTAAGCCCTTGTTTGTGTTTATAGAAGACAATGGCATCTGCTGTAATGTTAATCTTTTGTGTCATTTTGTAGGTGTTAAAATGTAACATTAAATTTAAAAAAATTAAATATCAACCCAAAAATTAAATATGATTTCAATCATAAAACAGCTTGAGCTTTTCCTTTAACTTTGAGCAAACCTAAAATTTTCAATATGTTATATTTCAAAACTTTATCAAAAGATTTTAGACAGCTTTATATGGTTAATAGCATCTTGGGTATTATAGTCTCAAGCTGTTTGGGCTCAATAGCCGCAATGCTTATTTTGATGCAAAGTATTACCACATTAACTATAATTCACTTGACGTGGATTGTGATTGTTTGTATGGTATATAATGCAGCAGTGCTTGTTCATTTTAAACCAAAATGGGTGTTTAGACTTCAGTTTATTAGTGTAGTGTCTAGTTTTTTGACTATTTTGTATTACGTTTTATTTTAATGAAGAAAGATTTATTAACTAGAGAAGACGTGGCTAAATTAGTCAATAATTTCTATACTAAAGTTCGTCAAAATAAAGAGATTGGTCATTTTTTTAATGAGAGCATTCAGGATTGGGATGCGCATTTAGAAAAGCTCACTGATTTTTGGGAAACCAATTTATTTTTCAAAAATAAATACAAAGGTAATCCCAAAAAAGCGCATATTGAAGTTGATCAAAATTTTAACCACAGTATAGAACAAAAGCATTTTGGCATTTGGCTCAACCTGTGGTTTGAAACTGTAAACGAAAATTTTAAAGGCGAAAAAGCCGATCGTGCCAAAAATAATGCCCGAAATATGGCGTCACATATTTTTATGAAAATTTATATGGCAAGACCGTAGAAAAACTTGATTTAGACCTCTAAATTCTTTCTGTCTAAATTTTGTAGATGTTTTTTATTGAGCAAATACGCCACATTTTCTAATACGACTTTGGTTTCAAAAACTTTTGGATGTGATTTTACAGATAACTTAGATGATTTAAAATCTTCCAACAAATAAATAATTTCTCTATTGCTTTTTTTAAGTTCGACGCTTTGATACGCAATAATTATGATTTGTTTTGCTTTGTCTATGTAATGATTTAAGGCTTCTACTTGATTTAAAGAAATATTTGAAAAAGGTTTTTTATTTATATTAATATTGAATGATTTGTTTTCTATAGATTGATACTCTTTAGCGATTCTTTGAGCTGCCGCATGAGCAAAATATAATGATTCTAAAAGAGAATTTGAGGCCAATCGATTATCGCCATGTAACCCAGTATAAGCGCACTCACCAATGGCAAAAATGCTTTTTTCAGAAGATTCTCCATTCAAATTAACTTGAATCCCACCACACTGGTAATGTGCCGCTGGTTTTACCGGAATAAGATTTACTGATAAATCATAGCCATAAGATTTGCAAGTTTTATCAATAAATGGTAATGCGTCACGTAGTTCTTGACTTTTTAAATGTGTAAAATCTAAAAAAATGTTTTCATTTTTTTGTATAGATATTTCTTTCCAAATAGCATTAGACACGATATCTCTTGGTGCCAATTCACCTCTTGAATCATATTTAAAGACAAATCGTTGATATTTTTCGTTTATCAAATGTGCACCAAAACCTCTAGCCGCCTCAGAAATTAAAAAACTGGGATTGAGGTCAGCCCCATTAAAAGAAGTGGGGTGAAATTGAATTTTCTCAAAATCTTTAATTTTTAATTCCAATTGATTTGCAAAATATATACCCTCACCTATACTGCCTAAGCTATTTGTGGTTTGAGTAAAAAGTTGACCACAACCTCCAGTAGCAATTATCACTTTACTACTCAAGAGATGATAATATTGTTTGGTCTTTAAATTTGCAATTTTTAACCTGAATATCTTATCTATTTTTTCAATGTTTTCAACCTGTTGATATTCTAAAATATCGACAGATGAAGCTGTCTTAAGTTTTTCCAAAAGACATTCATGTAGATTTTTACCTGTTTGGTCTTTAATGTGCAAAATTCTGTGATGTTCATGTCCACCTTCTTTATGTAAATGATACTGATTGTTGGCCTTGTCAAACTGCATGCCCCAATGTTCTAAATCATTTATTCGATTTGGGGCGTCCTCAATAACCTTTTGAATGACCTCTAAATTTCCTTTTTTATGACCCACTAAATAAGTATCATCTATATGAGATTGAAAACTGTCATTGGTATGGGTTTGAACCGATGCAATACCGCCCTGTGCAATTCTTGTGTTGCAAATTTTAATTTGTGTTTTGGCCAGAATTTTTAAATTGAGGTTTGGTCTCAATTTGCTGAGATAAAGAGCAAAACTTAAGCCACCTATACCAGCACCAACGATTATAATATCTGTATGTGTTCTAAACATAATCCAACATTTTTTGTAAAGGTTTTAGAGCCTTTTGAGCTGTTGATTTATCCAAGCGAATTTCGGGAGCTTCCTTTTTTAAACACCAATAAAGTTTCTTCAAGGTATTCACTTTCATAAATGCGCATTTGCTACAAGCACAAGAATTGTCTTCCTGTATTGGTGCAGGAATAAGTTTTTTATGGGGCACTTTTTTCTGCATTTGGTGGAGTATTCCAGCTTCGGTACCTATGATAAATACCTCGTGTTTATCTTCTTTGACATATTTCAATAATTTTGAAGTTGAGCCTATAAAATGTGCAATTTTCAAAATTTCTGCTTCGCTTTCAGGGTGAGCAATGATTTGAGCATAAGGATATTCCACCATTAAATCTAAAATTTTATCGTAACAAAAGGCTTCGTGAACCACACAAGTGCCGTCCCACAACAATATTTTTCGCCCCGTTTCTTTTATTAAATAAGCACCTAAATTTTTGTCAGGAGCAAAAATTATTTTTTCATTTTTCGGTAAGCTATTAATAACCTCAATGGCATTTGATGAAGTGCAAACATAGTCGCTCATCGCTTTGATTTCTGCACTACAATTGATATAAGTAACTACTTTGTGGTCAGGATTTGCTAGTATGAATTTCTTAAAATCTTTCGCAGTACAAGAGTCTGCCAAAGAGCAACCCGCACTCAAGTCTGGGATTAACACTTTTTTGTTTGGATTCAAAATCTTGGCGGTTTCAGCCATAAAATAAACTCCAGCAAAAACAATAACATCTGCTGAGGTTTCCTGAGCTCTTTTGGCGAGTTCTAAACTATCACCAATATGGTCTGCAATATCTTGAATGGACTCCTCTTGGTAATAGTGCGCCAATATGACTGCATTTTTCTTAAACTTTAATTTTTGTATTTTATTTGATAAATTCATAATTTTCTAAATTAAACAGGAATCATTATTACAAAATTTTTCTCCTTTGCCGTCCTCAAAAGATTGAATGCTAAAATTGGCTTTCATTTTCGATTTCATTTCAGTATATTTTTCTTTTGAAATAGCTTCATAAGGCATTTGAGCGTAAGCGCCCATTTCTAATTTGGGTAAAAAGCTGATAGATTTAAGTGAATATTTGAAAAATTCTAAAATCGGTTGAATTTGATCAGCTTCTTCTGGTTTAAATGTAATAGTACAAGACACTTGATTATCAGACCAAAAGCGCTGTAAAAATGAGGCCAAACTCACTTGTTCCCATATGCTAATTTCGTTTAGGCATTTTCCTTCATTGTGAATAGGGAAAGAGACTACCGCTGAACTCGAATCCATAACATCATCTTCAATATGCAAACCTGCATCGCTTAGCTGTGGAAGGAGTTTTGAATTTTTGGCTATACGAATTCTTCGGATATAATACTTGAACTCTGGATAATGACAACCTGGATTTACACCAGCGAGAAGGCTTACCGTTCCAGAGGGTTTTACACTTGTTGTTTTAATGCTTTTAGGCACACATAACCAAGAGGAATAAATTTCATCCCAACTTTGGATTTCGTTATAACCCGTTTCTAACCAATCTCTAAAAATTTCTAAGGAATGCTTACCTATAAAATTGGTCACACCTGTAACAGATGTCCCAATACGGCGATTGCGTTTTTGAACCCGATTGGTTTCGTGCCAAGTGGTATTGACCAATGTTGCTGTCTTGCCTACCAGATAAGCAAACTTGAGGGTTCTCAAATAATCTTCTTTACTCTCTGCCCGAGACGGAAAAGTTTCTACTAAACAGCACAGTTCATAGCTTTCTAAAGATTGTTCGCCACAAGGGTTGGTACCAACGGCTTTATGATCTTTATGGTCAGCAGGATCACACATTCGGGAATGTGAGCGGATATTGTCCATAAAAATATAACCTGGTTCTCCATTAATAGCGGTTTGTTTTGCCACGTCGTTAAAATCAGTGTTGTTGTCTACAAAAACGCTATTGTTTGACGCCCAACCGTAGGCAGCACGATGAGCATTGTCGCCAACATAAGTTTGTTTATCACTGTCCCAACGGTAATCTTTGAGTTTGCGGTATTCGGTATTGCCGGCATTGCCTAAAGCAATTTGAGCGGTTCGTCTCACGTTACCAGCTACAACACATTGACCAATCATATTCATAATATCAGTTATGGCTGTAATGCTGATTTTGTCGTGTTCCAGTTGATTTAAAGTTTCTCTGATCTGATTGTGCAATCGTTCAAGTGGTTGAGGTCCAGATGAAATTCCACCAAAACCTTTTATAGGCTCTCCAGCTTTTCTGATTTGAGAATAATCAAATTCAATTTGATGTGTAGTTTGTTTATTGAAATGTTCTCCAAAATAAGAAGCTAATAACAATTCCAAACTTTTAACCCAACCTTCACGAGTATCAGGAATCACATAAGTTTCTGCTTGTTTTTTAGGCTGATGAATGACTACTTTATTTTTTCCTAAAACATCAAAACCTACACCAACGCCAACCATACTCATATCCATCATAAATGTAAAGGGTTTTACAGCATCTACAATACTATTTCCCATATCTTTAGTTGACACAAAAGCGCAATTAAACAAGGCTTGTCCGACTTTTCTTTCGTGAATAATAGAAGTGCCCAAAGCCCACAGCATTCGCCCGGGTGGCAAAAATTTCATCGTAAACATACGCTCGTACATTTCTTGAGCCGAACGTTGAGCTTTGGTGTCGTTCCACCCTAATTCATTTTTTAAAATGTGTTCTTTTTGAAGACTGTAACAACCTTCTACCACACGCCTAATTGTTTCGTGCCATTGTTCGCTTTCTCCATTTTCTTTTAAACGCGAATAGGTGCGATGATAGGTCAGTTGTCCTAAACCGTTAAAGCCAAAATCAGGCTTAATGCTTTTGTAAGTTTCAATAAAATCTTGGTTAAGTTTGAAGTTGAGTTTCATAATTTAAAATTTAGGATAAAAGGATATTAATATCTTTATATGAATCAAAAAAATTTATTCTTTAAAGTATGCTTTTTTTCGGTTTACACGTTTTGCTACAGTATAAATGTCAGTAGAATTTAATTTATTTTTCAGAGATTTTCTTTCTTTTTTAATTTGATGATGAAGCACACAAGGGTTTTCGTCTTGACATTCGCCAAACCCCAATAAACAGCCTTCTAAAATTTTAGAACCATCAATTGTTCTAACAATATCTGCAATCACAATTACTCGATTTTGATCTAAATAAAACCCACCAGTTCGTCCCCTGACACTTTTTAATAAATCTGCTTTTGTCAATTGCTGTAATATTTTAGCAGTAAAAGCTTTAGGCGAATCAATGGCTTCGCTAATGGCATCTAAACCAATATGTTCTTTAGATTTTGCTTGTCTAAAGGCAATAAAAGTCATTATTTTGATAGCGTATTCACAGCTTTTTGAAAACATAAGTTGTATTTTGAATCAAATTTAAACAAGCTTATTAAAGGATAAAGATATCCGAAATAAAATTATTAACAATACTATGAACAATGCGCCTCTAAAACGACACGAAGCTCTAAAAAACCTAAGTCGAGAACATCACGACGGATTGATTTTTGCTTTGCGCTTACAAAAAGGAGTTGCCAAAAAAGCTAATATTAAAGAAATGCAAGCCTATTTGAATTGGTTTTGGAAAACTTATCTCAAGGCGCATTTTGAGATAGAGGAACACCATTTATTTCCATTATATGATGAGTCTAATGAATTAGTTTTAAAAGCAAAAACACAGCATCGTCAAATTGAAAACTTAATTAAGACAAAACCTAAAACTTATGAGTTATTGAAAAGCCTTTACCATCAGATTCAAAATCACATCCGCTTTGAAGAACGGGAGTTGTTTATGCGTATTCAAGAGCAACTTTCAGAAAAAGATTTAGTCATATTTCATAAAATACATTCTAAACAAACCGAATGTGGCATTTGGCCGAATCGGTTTTGGGAATAATAATTTTAGGCTTTAGATTTTGGATTCAAGTTTTCTATTAAAATTGTTGAAATCGCCACAACAAATAAAAAGCTACCTAAAGCTAAACCCAGGTTTAAATAATTAATAAAAGGCCATTGAAACACTGCCAAACCAGCACGATAAAAAATGAAAAACTCTGTAAGAATAAAAGCTAATAAATAAAGACTTAAACTAAAGTTTGACAGTTTAATCCATCTTAGATACGATGCTAAAAACAGTATAAATACACTCACAAACCCCAAGAAAAACCAATGTAAATATCCAATTACAGCATCTAGACTTGAAGCAGCGATTTCAGTAAAATAGTGAATACCACTCAAAGTCTGTAAAACCAGTTTGGACAGAAAAACAAATATCAAAAATTGTAATAAAAATTTGTCTTTGTTACTGAGTTTTGAAACGAAATCACGCCAAGGAACTTTTACAGCCACCCAAAAATAATAAAGGCTTATCCACAGCGCTAAACTTCCTAAATTACTGAGCAGATACAAAAACCAATGTGAATTGGCCCAAAGGCAAGACAAAAAGAAACTGCCTATGATGCCGATATGAATTAAGGGGATAAAAATTTTAAATGCGCTATCATTAATATCAAACTTAGATTGTTCTAACAAAAACACCAATAATCCAAGCGCGGCTAAAACAAACCAAGCATTGTATTGAAAATGTAAGTAAAAATAAATGGCCAATTTATACCAAATAGAAGTATTGCCTAAAGTTGTCATAATCCCACCTAAAGCCCAAGGCCCAATGGATGAGATGACCATATAAAACAAGCTGTGTTTGATGAGTATAAAAGATTTTTTAGATTTTAGTTGAGGTTGAGTATGCCTAAGAATAAAACCAAAAAACACATAACTCACTATTAGAAATAAAGTTGAAAAAATGATAGAAAACAAAGCATAACCTTGAATAGGAAAACTTACGAGCATACCTAAAAGACAAATTTGAGTTGCCCAAAAGATTTTATGATAATGTTTTTTTATCTGAATTTTGTCAACATAAGCGTAGGCGATGATGGAGCTAAAACCTAAGTATACCCAACCCAATAAAGCAATATGTGAATGAGCGTGAACAACATAACGGTATTCGGTAGGAATATCAAAAGCCCAGGCAGTCGCTTCCAATCTTAATATAAAACCCATTACCGCAACCAGCAAAAAGTAAATCAATGCAATTATAAAATGTTGACGAAGTTTCATCAGCTCAAAAGTAGAAAATTGGGTTGAAATAAAAAACCTGAGAAAATATTAAGAAAATGGGGTGTGTCTACAAAAAAAATATAATCTCAGGTTGATAAGTTCAACCATAAACTTTCTGCTCCAACTTTAAAGCCTTTGGAAACAAAATATTATTTTCTAAATGGATATGGAGATGCAAGTCATTCTCAAACTCTTCAAGCTTATGGTATAAAGCTTTATATGTATTACAAGCATATTCTGGTGGCGTATATTGATTTGTAAGTTGACGAATTTGCTTAAAAATATTTCCAGCAGTTTCATGCTCCTGCTTCATCATATCTATAGGATTATTAACACTGCCAAAATGTGGTCGAGACAAGCTTTCTCGATTTCGATTGGCTTTCGATAGTTTTTTAATGAATGGAAACAAAATCAATTCTTCTTTTTTAAGATGTGGTGTCAACTCATCTGCCACGTCATCAAAAAGACTTTCAACTTGATGTAAATTGGAGTTGTTTTTGCCGTGCACTTTCGCTACCTTTTTAGCATAAGTTTTGATTAATGGTATATTATCTTCAACATACCGATGATGAATATTTTCTATATGCATTGTTAAGAATTCAAGATCCCAAGTCAAGTAGTCAAAAGTTTTATTTTGCGTATTAATGTTGTTCAATTCGTTAAGAATTTTCTCTAAATCAACGTGGTGTTTTTTACAAGCTTCAGCAATACTAACATCACCACCACAGCAAAAATCGATACCGTATTTTTTAAAGATATGGGCCGTATTAATGTTATCACTCACCATTTCAGCAACGGTTTTATTTTCTATAGAATTCATAATTAAAATGTTTTATATGATGAGGTAAAACTACACCTATAAAATCCTTTTTTTTATGATTTGAATCAAGTTGAAAAATATTAACTGAATTAAGACCTCACAGGTCTACTAGACCTGTGAGGTCTAACAAAACAGGTTATTAGTCAAGATGAATAAAAAATATAATTTTTATTTCAGCAGTAAGTCAGAATACATAATTCTAACGCATCCAAAATAGTATCGTATATTTATATCAAAAAAAGTCGTGATTGACCTTAATTTACTAGAACAATACAATGCTGAAATCCTTAAATTAGACAAGGGCAACATCATTTTTGAATATGGTTCAAAAGCCCAATTTTACTTCCAAGTCAAGTCAGGCGAAGTCAAGATGAACAACTTTAATCGAGATGGCAAAGAATTTATTCAAGGCATTTTCTACGCCGGACAAAGTTTTGGTGAACCGCCCTTATTTGCCAATGTCAATTATCCAGCAGGAGCAGAAACCATAACAGAAGCCGAAATTTACCGCTTGCCAAAATCAGAGTTTTTCGACCTGCTCAAAACCTATCCAGAAGCACACTTCAAAATTTCAGAAGTCCTGGCATCTCGCCTCTATTACAAAGCCATTATGGCTTCAGAAATATCTTCTCAAGAGCCCGAACACCGCATCATTCGCCTGTTGGACTATGCTAAAAAACACATATACAAACTCCAACCCGAAGAACGTTTAGAAGTAGATTTTACCAGACAACAAATTGCGGATTTAACCGGCCTACGTGTCGAAACCGTCATACGCGCTTGCAAGTCTTTAGAAAAGAAAGGGAAAATTGAAATAAAATCACGCAAAATTTATAGATAAAACCCTAAAAAATAGCCAAATAAGAACAATTGTTATTTGGGGCTTCCACTGCTCCAAAGTCGCATCGGCGGGCTTTCGGCAGTCGCTTTCCCACGCTTAGTGGCGTGGCAAGAGCTCCAACAATGCCTCAATCCCTAAGCCAGGGCAAACCCCATTGATTAGTGAAAGAAATCAAACATTAGGCATTTAAAAGGTACTACAATAACACTTACATATTTCAAGGTTTAAACCCTTTTGCAAGAATATTTTAATAAGCTACAAAGCATCTAAGAAAGCTAACTAATTTCTTATCATTTCTAAAAACCTGGGTTCGATTTAAATAACCCAATTTTATAAAGCCCTCAAATTGAGTGGTTTTTCTGAGTAAAACGAAGAAAAATTTTATCTAAATTAGGCTTTATAATGAAAAACAAACCTAAACTTTAGGGTAAAAAAGAATTTGTGTTATTAGTCGAACTCACGTTAAAAATCTTTTCGTTTTGCTATACGTATCATGCGCCAAAGTGGCAATACAACCCATAATGCCAAAACACCAAAAGACACCAGACTACCCGTTAAGGTACCAAAAAAGTCTTTGAACACCGCGCCAGTATAACCTAAAAGAGCTGAAATGTCAAGTTTTAATAAAATTAATATCCGTGATAAATCAATAGGGTTAAACATTGTAGCAAATAAGGTGAAATTATCTAAAGGATAATCTTGAAAATACATTAAAGCTAATAAAAACAAACCATCATAAATAACAGCCAAAAGTAACCAAAGCAATATGGCATATCCAAAACCTTTGATTTTGTTGGTGTTGGTCAACGCAATATTAAAGGCTAATGCACTAAAGATAAAACTTAAAAATACCGCAACTACAATAAGGATAAGAAAATCGAATATCAAGTTAGATTCAAACAAACCATATAGAGCAAATGGAATTCCCAATCCTAAAAATACACTAAGCGATAAAGACAAAGCCACACCGAGAAATTGCCCCAGAAAAATAGATTTGCGCTTAATAGGTTGAGCTAATAACAATTGCGTAAATTCTTGTGAATCGTAATAATACATCACCCCAAAAATAGTTCCGATAAGTGGGACAAGAACAATCACAACATTAAGTAAAGTAATAATAGCGCTTGACAAATCATTGTTTAAAAACAACAATACGGAGCTCAATATTAAATAGAATAAAAAATAGACATAACTCCAACGGCTTCTTATTAAGTCAAAAAAACTGTATTTTAATATCTTAAGCATTGTTGTTGTTTAAAAGATTAGCAATGGCATATTCAAAATTCGTCTCGTCAGTTGTAGATTTTAACTCTTTTATGCTGCCGTCAAAAAACACTTTTCCATCTAATATAAAGGCAATATGGTCTGAAACTTCTTCAACAAAACTCATAATATGTGATGTGATGAGAATAGTTTTGCCTTTGTCTTGTTCTTTTTTGAGCAGTTCTTTCAGC
The DNA here is from genome assembly GCA_041694175.1 of Bacteroidales bacterium. GTDB lineage: Bacteria > Bacteroidota > Bacteroidia > Flavobacteriales > Flavobacteriaceae > Psychroflexus. Next base: position 23,443 of record JASMTR010000088.1, on the reverse strand, counting down.
TTGATGAGCGACACAGGATCTAAACCCGACGTAGGTTCGTCTAAAATGATAAATGGACTGTCAAACATCAAACTCAATACTATATTGACTTTTTGCTTAAAACCACCAGACAAATGACTCAGCTTAGTGTTGAGGTAAGGCTCTAATTCAAAGTAAGCAATCAGCTCTTTGTCTCGGGTAGTTTGATTTCTCAAATCTTTTATCATCGCCACAATTTCTTTAACCTTAATGTTTTCAGGAAAATTAGCAATTTGAGGGAGATAGTCTATTTCTTGACGGTACGACCAGTCGTTTTTAATCGATTTGTCGTCGACTAAAATTTCACCTTGATTGGCTAAAGTCATACCCAATAAAATTTTAATTAAAGTGGTTTTCCCTGAACCATTCGGACCGAGTATCGCCGTTGTTTTTCCTTTTTGAATGCTCAAGTCAATGCCAGTTAGCACTTTGTTTTTATTAAACTTTTTATGAATGTTTTTAAATCCTACCATTGTACTTTTCGCATTAAAGGTTTTTGATCAATCAAGTTTTTTGGGGTAAAAACAGGCGTTACTTTTTCTGAAAAATCCACTAAATCTATAAATAAACTTCTCAATAATATGATACTTTCTGGCGTTTGGCTCACCAAATAACTAAACAATTTTACCGGTCTGTATGGCACATCGCCAAAACCATCTTTATTTAAATCGTAGCCAGTGTAACTGCTCCAATAATTGTTGTCAAAGCTATTATCATTTAAACCACCTGAATAACTCAAATCAAAATTGTTGTATAAAAAGTTGTTATTAAAAAACTTATTCTCATAGCTTCCACCAATAAATTTTATAGCGTAACCATTGTTATTAAAATCGTTTTCGAGATAATTTATCCGCGTTGAGCCATCCGTTGTAATGCCTACTGTATTATTGTCAAAAGTATTGTGGTAAATTTCAGCGTCGTTAATTTCTTTTAGTAATAAGCCATAAGATGCGGTTCCCCAATTTTTTTTAAACACATTATTATTCATTGTTATGCGTTTAGAAAACATCACGGCAACACCAGCGCTATTGTTTCTGAAAATATTATAACTAAATTGATTATCATTAGAAAACATAAAATGTAATCCGTATCGCATGTTGTTGTGGCTGTCGTTATGTTCAAAAACAGAATGGCTTCCAAACTCAATATAAATACCGTCTCGCATATTATAAACGTGATTGTTTTTGACTTTTATATGCTGAGAGTGCCAAAGGTGGATAGCATTTCCAGAGCTGGCTTCGGATTGACCAATACCAGAAATATCATTGTTTTCAACCAGTCCGTTTTTAGACTTTTCAATTAAAAATCCAAAAAAAGCTTTTTCAAGTATGATGTTTTTTATTTCAAAATCAAAACACTTAAACAAGTAAATTGACGCATAATCTGAGGTATAACTTACACCTGTGTTTTTAATCAATAGATTTTTTAAACTAAAATCTGTGGCTTCTATTTTAAAGCCATAGCCTTTTTTGTCAATGTCAATAATGCTTCCTTTTTCACCATAAATATGAAGCGACTTTTTATTGACAAAAATGTTGTATTCTTTGTAAATTCCTTTTTTAATAAAAATGCTATCACCAGCATTAGCTTGGTCTATGGCATTTTGGATAGAAGTATAGTCACAGCCATTTGCACAAACTTCTATAGTTTTGTTTTGCGAAAAAACAGTATTAAGCATTGCTAAACAGTAAAGGAAAAAGAAATAAAATTTCATTTTAGTGATGTTGATGAATGTCTGTTGTAATGACCGTTTGTAGCTCTAACCAATTGTATATTTTCCCGTCGAATTCTTTTTGAGCTTCATTGGCTTTTTCAACAGAAATAAAAGCTGATAAGTTAGCACCCATTGGGCTTGTTATGTTTTTGCTGATTAAATAAGAAGCATTTTTAGCATCAATCATTACTCCGGGTTGATTGTAATTGGCAACAAATAAATTGGCTTCTGAATACTTATCGATATCGTCTTTTAAAAAATTAACCATACATTCAATAGCATCAAACTTGTATTGTTTACCTTTTGAAGTCACCAGTTGTGCAGAATGGGTTTTTTGAACAATGCCCATACTACAGAAGTCACATTGGTCTTCGCCATAATTAATGGGTTGTCTTGATTTGTTACACGACAAGAATAAGCTTCCTACAATCAAAAACAGAATATATTTTTTCATCACTATTTCACTTTTTTTAAACCAATTATATAGGCTATAAAGGTAAGAAACATTCCGGTGCCCATCAGTATTGCGCCAAGTGCGGGATAAGAATGCGCTGTAAAATTAAGAATATCCTTAGAACCAAATAATGGTGGTTTATAACTCATCGGATTACCATTGGCATCTGTCATTTTCATAATGGCTTTAGGGTCTAAATTAGTGCCATAATCAGTCATCCAGGCATTGAAATCAAACATTCCCATAACACCTAAAACTGTCATTAAAATTAACCAACCCAGGAACCATTTGTAAGAGACTTTTTTTAAAAAACCGAGTAAACCTATAATAATGCCTAAAGTTGCCATTCCACCCACAACGATAGGAAATACAGAAAACTCCCACATATCGTCTTTTTTAGGTAATTTTCGCATACCAATATAGTGGTTAAGTCCATCTATGTTTTGGATATCGTGCTTTTCGTGTCCTTCCAAACCGTCGAGATGAATATACATTCCTATACCATTTGGGTATTGAGGTGCTTCAAGGCTAATACTCCACAACGGAAAGAAAAACAATCCGAGTAATAGCGCTGAACCAATAATCATCGTGAGACTTGCAGTTTTCATATTTTCAATTTTAAATTTATTAAAAAGGGCGGGCGTAAAGCACAACCCGCCCAAATAAGAGTAATTAACAAACAAAAATTACTCTCGCCATTCGTCGTCTAAAGACCAACGTAATTTAGTGTTGCTGTTTTTAGCAGAAACTCTTACATAGCCTTGCATTTCTTGATGCAGTGCTGAACAGAAATCTGTGCAATAAAACGGCCATACGCCTTCACGTTTTGGCTCCCAAACAATGGTTTTGGTTTGTCCTGGCATAATTAAAATTTCTGAAGTGTTTGCTCCTATGATAGAAAACCCGTGAGGCACATCAAAGTCTTGTTCTAAATTAGTGATATGAAAATACACTTTATCGCCAACTTTTATACCTTCAATATTATCTGGCGCAAAGTGACTTCTCACTGTAGTGGCATAAACGTGAACTTCGCTACCATTGCGTTCTACACGAGTAGCATCTTCACTTTTTGCTGCATATTTATGATTGTTTTCTTCCAATTCATAGTACTTTTTAGATTTAGGCTTTAATATTTCGGCAGGAATACCTGCGGCATAGTGAGGTTCGCCGTGTGTTGGAAAATCAGATAGTAATTCCATTTTATCACCAGAAATATCATACAGCTGTGCTGAATGTTCTAATTCTGGTCCTGTTGGGAGATATCTATCTTTTGTGATTTTATTTAAACTGACCATATATTTACCAAAAGGATTTCTTGAGTTTCCACCTGGTATCATTAAGTGACCAACGGAGTAAAATGAAGGTTGTCTATCTAAAACTTCCCAAGTTCCTAATTTCCATTTAACCACTTCAGAAGAGATAAAGAAAGTGGTATATCCGTTACCTTTACCATCAAACTCTGTGTGTAAAGGGCCTAAGCCACCGCTGTCTACAACGCCTTCTAACACAGATTCAAATTTTAAAATAGGAATACCATAAGCATCGCCGTCAAAATCTTTGTTTTTAATAGCGTTTTGAATTTTTGTGAAAGAATACACACTCAGTTGAGTTGATAATTTACCATTACCTATGATGTATTCACCAGAAGGGTCAACATCACAACCGTGAGGCGATTTAGGGACTGGCATATAATATACAGCACCTTCTACCTCACGTGGGTCCACTGATATGACACCTTTTTTCATTTCAGTCGTTGCAGTCTGAGTAGATTCGTCATAAATATTATGGGCATAAGTGCCTGCGACTTTTTTACCACCGCCATTTTTTACGTATTCAACTAATTTTTTCCAGTTTACTGCTGCAATAAAATCTTTGTCATTTTGTGAAGCATTAACTTCTTGCATTGAGTGGGCTTCTTCAGTATTGTAAGATGTAAAGAAAAACCAACCGTGAGATTTGTTTCGGCCTGGATGAGCCAAGTCATAATTAAATCCTGGCATATTGAGTTGAAACTCAAGATTCATATGTCCAGTGTCTTGATCGATAGAAATAAAACTTAAAGGCCCTTTAAACTCGCCTTTCATTTCGTCAATCGGCATATCTTTTTGTGGGTTTGGCACGGCAAAACGTGTTCCAGCTACAATATACTCTGTGTTTTCTGTTACAAAAGAAGAGGCGTGATTACCAGCCGAATTGGGAATTTCAATGATTTCATCCGTTTCAAATGTTTCTAAACTAATTCTTGCAATACGCGGTGTATTGTTTTCATTGATAAAAATCCAACGCCCATCCAATTCACCGTTAGTTTGAGAGATGTCAGGATGGTGGGCATCGCCCCAAGGCACAAAACCAAAAGAGGTGTTAAGCATAGCTTTAGTTTCTTCTGAATAACCATAGCCATTGGTTGCAAATTGAGAAAATACAGGAATTTCCTTTAACATTCTACCACTGGGCAAACCATATACAGTTACATTTCCAGAGTAACCGCCAGACATAAAGGCGTAATATTCATCGTGTTCGCCAGGAGCAACATAGACTCTTTCAGCGTTTGAAGAAGCCATTGCTCCAGAGCTATTTTTAGATTGATTTGAATTGTTACCGCAGCCTATCAGCAGTAATCCTGCACTTAGGCCGAGTAATAGTTTTTGAATTGTTTTCATAGTTAAAATAATTTAAGTTTGTTTTATGGTAATAATACATCGTTGATTATATGCACCCAGCCATTGCTGACACTTACTGATGCTATAATTTTTGTGCCACCTACATAAAGGTCTTCGCCCTTTTTAGTGACTTCTAAATATTGACCGTCAGCCATATAGAGTTTGCGTTTTTTCTCTATATTTTTTTCTAAAGTTTTTACAGGATAATTGCTTGGTGCCACGTGATGCACTAAAATGTTAGCCAGTTTTGACTTGTTTTCGGGTTTCAATAAATCTTCTAAAGTGGCTTTATCTAGTTTGTCAAAAGCTTCGTTAGTAGGGGCGAAAACAGTAAGTGGTCCAACATTGACAAGTGCATTTTCTACACCGGCTGCCTGAACTGCTTTTACCAAAGTGGTGTGGTCTGGCGAATTAATAGCCAATTTTAAAGCATTAACTTCATCGCTACCACCTTCCATAAAAGCTTGTCCTTTATTAGAAGAAGACACTTCAGTAAGATCGGTTTGAGAGTTGTTGGTTTCATTTCCAGTAGTTGAGTTGGATTTAGAATTGCATGCTATCATACAAACCAAAGCCATACTCAAAACGGTTAATTTTAAAAACATTAGAGGTTTCATAAGATTAGATTTAGGTTTTATTTAAACTTTTTATTATTGACTATCGTGTTGTCTGAAATATTCTAAAATGGCTCGGGTATCTTCTTTTGAAACGTTTTGGTTTGCCATAACAGCCATATTATTTTCTACAAGTAGTTTTTTAGCAATGGGATCTTTTTTTATCATTTCTTCAGGATTCATAATCATATTCATAATCCATTCTGGGCTTCTGCGTTCCGTAATGCTTGATAAATCGGGACCTACAAATTTTTTACCCATTTTATGGCAAGCCGTACAGAGGTTGCCAAAGACTTCTTTGCCGCGACCAGCTAACTGGCTATCGATGCCATCGCCTAAATCGACGGAAGAAATAGGGCCTATGCCTTTGTTGTCCATGTCTGTAATGCTTTCTGCATTTTCAGTTTTTACAGGTTCTTTTTTTGTTGTTTCAGTATTACTTCCAATTTTAATTTTATTGTCTTCTTTTTTAGCATCATTTCCTCCACAGGAAACAAGCAAAGCGAGAAGTAAAATGGATGCGATTTTAAATAGTGATTTCATGGTTGTTTTGATTATTGATTACGTGCACAAATGTATGTTAAGAAGGATGCTTGTATTTATGATTATAATCATATAAGCTTGTGTTTTTGTCTTTGTGATGCGTGTAAAGTGTTGATAAATAAATATTAATAATGTATATCTCCATTTTTTATCAAAAGCGGCAATACATAAATGTGAAAAAAAACTGATCTTTATCAGTTTTTAAAACAAAAAAAGACCATCAGCTATGATGATCTTTTTGACATTAAAAAATTTAAGTATGGACTAATCTACATTATCGTGCAAAAATGAGTTGTTGTTTCTGAATGAGATTTCATCGCCGTCACTGTGCAAGCTTGTTCTCGAGAGTTTGCTTTGATTGTCTTTGGGGTCATCCAGCTCTACGCCAGCACGTTTGTATGCGGGTTGTTTTTCTATTTCATCAATGTTTTGATTTTGACTAAACCTGTAGTTGAATTGTTTCATTTTAGCTCGGCGTTCTGCTGCTCGGGCTTTTAACTCTGTGATTGAAGCATTTAAAGGATCAACTTCTTTAGGTTCTTCATCATCAATGGGGGGTTGCTGAGGCCGGGTTTTGGTTTCAAACTTTAGGTTGTCGTCTCCGTCAACATCAGAATCATCTTGTTTGTCTTCGGGTTCGGTGTCTTCTAATTGATAGGTTTTTGTCTTTTCGTTTGATTCGGTTTTAACTTCTTCGGGTTCATTAACTTCAATTGACCTGATGTCTTTATCTAAATCGAAAACGACTTTTTGATTTTCTGTTTTTCTTTGAGATTGATAGTTTTGAGATGAGCTCTGTTCTTCATAAGCGTTCTGTGATTCTTGATGAAATAAGTCAAAACTTAAATGTTGATTGTCTTGATCTTCATTTTTATCTTCTTCAACTTCTGTTTTATCTGTAATTTCAAAATCGTCGATTTCTAAAAACTCAGCTTCAACTTCAATATTCTCGATATTTTCAGTAGTTTCAACTAAAGGTTCAGTTTCTGCTTTTGAACTTTGATTTGCATCCTGATGGTCATCAATATCTTCAAGTCGATGAACAATTTTGTTTTGTTTTTTAGGTTTATTGTCTTCAAACCCTAAGGGTCTATTTTGAAAATCATCATTGTTTTCAGTTAAATCAATTTCAGCTTTTTGCTCATCTTCAAGAGTGTGGATAATTTTTTTGCTTTCTGTATTTACAATATCATCCTGTTGTTCAGAATCAAAACCAGTGGCAATAACTGTAACTGAAATGGCATCGTCTAAGTCTTCGTCTTCGCCGACACCCATAATGATGTTGGCAGAATTGCCTGCTTCGTTTTGAATGTGATCATTGATTTCGCCAATCTCATCGATAGTGATTTCGTCTTTACCAGATACAATAAGCAACAACACATTTTGAGCACCTGTAATTTTGTTATCGTTCAGTAGAGGTGAATCTAAGGCTTTTTCTATAGCCAATTTAGAGCGATTGGTTCCTGAGGCACTTGCAGACCCCATAATAGCTGTTCCACTATTGCTTAAAACTGTTTTAGCATCTCTAAGGTCAATATTTTGTGTGTAGTGATGTGTAATGACTTCAGCTATACCACGAGAAGCGGTGGCCAAAACTTCATCAGCTTTTGAAAATCCAGCTTTAAAACCGAGATTACCATAAACTTCTCTAAGCTTATTATTGTTAATGACGATAAGAGAATCTACATTATCTCTTAATTTTTCTACTCCAGCTTGGGCTTGTTCGTTCCTGGTTTTGCCTTCAAACTGAAACGGAATGGTAACTATACCTACGGTAAGAATTTCCATTTCTTTGGCTTGTTTAGCAATAACTGGAGCGGCACCGGTTCCTGTTCCACCACCCATACCAGCAGTGATAAAAACCATCTTGGTGTTTTTACTCAATAAATCTTTGATGTCTTCAAAGCTTTCTATGGCAGCCTGCTCACCAATTTCTGGGTTGGCACCAGCGCCAAGTCCTTCGGTAAGATTTACGCCGAGTTGAATTTTTGTTGGAATTGGCGAGTTCTCTAAGGCTTGGGCATCGGTATTGCAAATGACAAAGTCAACGCCGTTGATGCCTTGTTTAAACATATGGTTGATGGCGTTTGAGCCACCACCGCCAACACCAATAACTTTGATGACGTTAGATTGATTTTTGGGTAAATCAAAAGAAATGTTGCCTAATTCTTCTGTGCTCATAATATTGTATTTTATGCGTTTATTCTGCGTTATCTAAAAAATCTTTAAGTTTATCTACAAACTTTTCCATAAACGATTTTCTGGGTTTATGAATGGTATCTTTTTGTTGTTCTGTGTTTTCTTCTGTTTGTTCGTTTTCAGTTTGAGATTCAGCATTCTCTTGGTTTTCTTCAGCTTCGTCTTTCTCGATTTGCTCTTGCTTGTTTAAGCTATTCATCACTAATCCTACGGCAGTAGCGTAAATTGGGCTTGCAGTTTCTTTATCTGTATCGCCTGCCAGATGTTCATTAGGGAAACCGACTCTTGTGTCCATTCCTGTGATGTATTCTACAAGCTGTTTGAGGTGTTTGAGTTGTGCACCGCCACCAGTTATAACAATTCCAGCAATGAGTTTTTTGCGTTTTTCTTCGTGACCGTAATTTTTGATTTCTAAGAAAACTTGCTCAATGATTTCAACTGCCCTGTAATGAATAATTTTAGCGAGATTTTTAAGTGAGATTTCTTTAGGTTCACGACCGCGTAATCCAGGAATAGAGACAATTTCGTTTTCTTTGTTTTCGCCTGGCCAAGCTGAACCAAATTTGATTTTAAGTAATTCGGCTTGTTTTTCTATAATAGAACAGCCATCTTTAATGTCTTCAGTAATAATATTTCCACCAAATGGAATTACCGCCGTGTGGCGAATGATGCCATCTTTAAAAATAGCTAAATCCGTGGTGCCACCTCCAATATCAATAAGGGCTACACCAGCTTCTTTTTCCTCTTGACTCAATACAGCGTTGGCAGAAGCAAGCGGTTCTAAGGTTACGCCATTGAGTTCAAAACCAGCGCTTTTTATACAACGTCCTACATTTCTAATTGAAGAAATTTGACCAACAACCACGTGAAAATTAGCCTCTAATCGACCGCCATACATACCGATTGGTTCTTTGATTTCGGCTTGGCCGTCAACTTTGTATTCTTGTGGTAAGACGTGAATAATTTCTTCGCCAGGAAGCATCACTAGTTTGTGCACTTGATCACACAACGCATTGATGTCATCTTCACTAATGACTTCATCTGCATTTTTTCGAGTGATATAATCACTGTGTTGAAGGCTTCTGATGTGTTGTCCAGCAATACCAACAGTAACGGCAGACACGTCTTTTTCTGCATTTTCTTCAGCTTCTTTTACAGCCAATTGTATAGACTGAATGGTTTGCGTAATGTTATTGACTACGCCACGATGAACACCTAAGCTTTTGGTTTTACCTAAGCCTAATATCTCTAACTTTCCAAACTCGTTTTTGCGACCAATCATAGCTACAATCTTGGTTGTGCCAATATCAAGTCCTACTGCTATATGTTCGTTTTCCATAGTTTAAGATTCAATTTTTTCGCAAACAACTTGGTTGCCGTATTGCAAGTCAATTCTTTTATATTTTTCTAAAAGTTTATCTTTTTTTGCTTTGACATAAAATGCCTTAAAGTTCATAAACTTTTGATTGAGGTTATCAACTCTACCGATAAATATTTTAAAATTTTGTTGTCTAAAATTTAACCCAAATTGCGCATTAGGATAAGTTCTTATTTCTGTGACGTTTTGTTTTAAAAATAAATCTTGTTGTAAAAATTTTAAGAGTTGAAAAACATCATTAATCTGTTGATCTTTTATGCCCCAAATTATAGGAACTCTTGCAGTGTGATTTTGCGACAATGGCATTTTTTTTCCATTTGAATCGATGTAGTATTGCTCGCTACTAATTACGCGAGCGATAGGTTTTCGCTGAGTGATTTCAGTGAATAAAACACCGTTAATATCAGTAAAAACTTCTGCGTTTTCTACCATTGGATGTGCTTCAACTAGGTTTTCTATAACTTTCAAATCTAAGTGTTCTAAGCTTAGATTCTCAACGTGTTTTTTATTTTGTATTAACAATTTATTAACCGTTTCTTTATCTACAAATAATTGATTTTCTTGTTGATAATTAATGTTTATAGCTTTAACTTTTTTGCTGTTGTGACGATGATTTGTAAAGCCAACCAAGAATATCATCAAGATAAGCATCACGCTAATTTTTATGTAAGCCCATTTATTTTTCATCACTGTAATATTTTTTAATACGTTGAGCTTCAATACCAATATCCCCAGCACCCATAAGAACAACAACTTGGCATTTGTTGTTTTCTATGTTTTGAAATATTTCATTTTTTTGAATCACAGCCTTATGAGGATGCTTCATCTTGCTTAATAAAAATTCTGAATTTATGCCTTCAATAGGTTCTTCTCTTGCTGGATAAATTTCTAAAAGTTTTACATCATCAAATTGACTGAGCTCTTGAGCAAAATCATCTGCAAAATCTTTTGTTCTTGAAAATAAATGCGGCTGAAAAATAGCCATCACTTTTTGATCAGGATGCATTTGTTTTACAGCTTGATACACGGCTTTGATTTCAGATGGATGATGTGCATAATCGTCAATTATGGTTAAGTCTGACCGTTTAACGATATAATTAAATCGTCTTTTTACACCTTTGAAATTCGCTAAAGATTTCGCAAAACTTTCTGCTTTTTCTGGATTATAAGCTATCGCTAATGCCAATGCACTTATAGCATTAAACAGGTTGTGGTAACCTGGCATATTAAGTTGTAAGTTTTTGAGATGCAGTTTTGGACTTATCCAATCAAAATGATAAGCAGCGTTTTTAATACTGATATTCTCTGCATAAAAGTCAGATTTTTCATTAACGCTAATTGTTTTTCCATTAAAATTTAATTGGTTTTGATGGTACAATTGGGTTTTATCTTTCAATTGATTTGCAAAATCTTTAAAGCTTTCCTGTAGGGCTTCTTTGGTGTTGTAAATATCTAAATGGTCAGCGTCGATATTGCTAATTAAAGCAAAATCAGGTTTCAGATTTAAAAATGACCGATCAAATTCATCAGCTTCAATCACATAAAGCTCATCGCCATTATGAATGTAATTTGAATTATAGTTTTGTGCTATTCCACCGAGAAATGCTGTAACGGGTTGGTTGTTTTCTTTAAGTAAAAAGGCCAACATGCTTGTAATTGTAGTTTTGCCGTGAGTACCAGCAACTGCAATACAAGTTTTATTTTCACTAAACTGACCTAAGACCTGAGCTCTTTTAAAAATATTAAAATCATTGGTTTTAAAGAATTGAAAAACAGGATGATTGTCTTTGACAGCAGGTGTGTAAATTACAAGTGTGTCGGATTTCTTTAGATTTTTTGCTAACTTTAGATTTTCATTGTATTCAATTTTTGCACCAAGTTTTTCCAACTTATGACACATCTCGTTTGGGGTTTTGTCATATCCCAAAACTGTTTTTCTTAGTTTTATGAAATGAAAAGCCAAGGCACTCATACCAATACCGCCAATGCCGATAAAGTAAACTTGATTGATATGTGCTAAATTTATTTTCATTTGTTCTTGATAATGCTTTCTATAATATCAACGATATCTTTTGTTGCATTGGGCTTAGCTAATGTTTTTATATTTTTTGATAAAAGTTCTCTTTGTGCTTTGTTCTGAGCTAAATTTTTTAAAGTCATTTCAAATTTTTGGTCTAATTCTGTTTCTTCTAAACAAATAGCGGCTTGATGTTTGGCGACAGATTGTGCATTTTTAAATTGATGATTTTCTGCAACATTAGGCGACGGAATAAAAATCACGGGTTTACCCACTAAACTCAATTCACTTACTGAACCTGCACCAGCACGAGAAATAATGATATCTGCTGCGGCGTAAGCGGCTTGCATATTTTCTATATATTTTAAAATTTTGATGTTGTCATTTGCTAAATTTTTATAGTCTTCAAAATAAAAAGCACCACATTGCCATAATAAATTACAGTTGAGTTTTTTGATTAATTCTAAATGCTTTGCAATTGTTTTATTGGGAACTGATGCGCCCAAACTACCACCAATAACTAATAAAGTTTGCTTGTCAGGACTTAAATTGAATTCAGAAAGTGCTTCTTCTTTTGTAAGATTGTTGTCTATTAAGTCCTGTCTTACAGGATTGCCCGTCCAAGTGATTTTGTCTTTTGGGAAATGGCGTTCCATATTGTCATAAGCTACGCAAATGGCATTAGCTTGTTTAGCGACCCATTTATTAGTCACGCCAGCATAAGAATTTTGTTCCTGAATCAAAGTGGGAAGCTTCATCATATTCGCCATCTTTAACAATGGTGCACTTGCGAAACCACCCGTGCCAATAACAATATCAGGTTGATGTTTTTTGATAATTTGTCTTGCTTTTATCAAACTATTCAATAATTTTATAGGAAACAAGAGGTTTGAAAACGATAATTTTCTTTGAATTCCGCTGATCCATAAGCCAATAATTTTAAAACCTGCTTTTGGTACTTTTTGCATTTCCATACGATCTTTAGCGCCAACAAATAAAATATCAGCGTTAGGCTGTCTATTTTTTATTTCCTGAGCAATTGCAATTGCCGGGTAAATATGACCGCCAGTTCCACCACCTGATATGATTATTTTCCAAGGCTTCATAAGGTTTGACTTAATACATCTAAAGGGTTTTCTTGTACTTCGTTCTCTTTATATTTTAATTCTTTTTCACTGTAATCTTCATTTGATTTTGAACTCACACTTAAAATAATTCCAATGCCTACACAAGTCATCCAAATTGAAGAACCACCGCTACTGACTAAAGGTAAAGTTTGCCCTGTTACGGGAAATAAATTCACGGCAACGCCAATATTGATAAAGGCTTGAAATATAATTGGTAAACCCACTGCTGCGATGAGTAATTTGGCATAAATAGAATCTCTTTTTGTGAAAATAATAGCAATTCTCAACAAAATGAATAAGTAAAGTAAAAGCACTAAAAAACCACCGATCATACCGATTTCTTCAATGATTATGGCATATATGAAATCAGATGATGATTGTGGCAGAAAATTTCTTTGAACACTTTTGCCTACGCCTTTTCCTGTTAAACCGCCAGTTGCAATAGCAATTTTAGCCTTTTCAACTTGATATTGTTCTTCTTGTTCATCGTTAGAGACAAAACTTTCTATTCGGCTTGTCCAGGTGTCAACACGGTTTGGAAGTAAACCTGGAAAAGCCTTTGAGGTTAAAATAAAAAGACTGGCAATAATCACTGTACTCCCTAAAATATAGCCACAATATTTTATAGGATAACCGCCCAAATACGCCAGAAGCATAACCATACAAAATATGATAGCTGCTGTAGAAAAATTGGCTGGAAATATCAGACCAACAACGGTTAAAACAGGCACCCAAAGCGGCCAAATGGTTTCTTTAAAAGTCACTTGTTTGTCTGCTATTTTTGATAAATATCTCGCTACATAAACCATCAGTACAACAGCAGCTAAACTCGAGGTTTGAAAACTCATATTAAACACAGGAATTGTTATCCAACGGCTGGCATAAGCCCCGCCAATAGTTGTGCCTTGAAATAAGGTGTATATTAGTAAAGCAATAGTAACTGGAAGCATTAAAATAGAAATTCCCCTGAAGTATTTATATGGAATTTTATGCACAGCAAATATGATAACAAAGCCCATAAACAAATGCACAAAATGTTTAATGAGATAACTTATTGTGCTACCATTTCCGCCATTAAGGTAAGCCAAATTACTACTTGCACTATATACAGGAATAAAGGAAAACACGGCCAGTAATGCCACTACAGCCCATATGGCTCTATCGCCACTCAAATTGTTGTTGAAAAAATGGACTAAAGAATTTTTCATTGGGATTATAGATTTTGCACGGCTTCTTTAAATTGTCTTCCACGGTCTTCGTAATTGTCAAACAAATCAAAACTTGCACAAGCTGGCGACAACAAAACAGTATCATCTGCTTTGGCAAGATGATAGGCTATTTTGACACATTCTTGCATAGATTGCGTTTCATAAATATCGTCCACGCAGGATTTAAATGCGTTTATGATTTTTTGATTATCAACGCCAAGACAAATGATGGCTTTTACTTTTTCGTTTACCAATGGCAACAAATCTTCGTAAACATTGCCTTTGTCAACACCGCCTACTATCCAGATTAAGCCAGAAGGTACTGAGTCTAAAGCGTAAAAAGTAGCGTTGATATTTGTCGCTTTAGAATCATTAATATAGTTGACATTATTGATTTTTAAAACGTTTTCTAATCGATGTTCTACACCTTGAAAAGTTTCTAATTTTTCTCTTATCGTTTCTTTTCTGATTTTGAGTAAATGCGCAACGGTAGAAGCAGCCATTGCATTTTTGGTATTGTGTTTTCCTTCGACTTCTAAAGCGGATATTGGCATAATATGAATTTTTTTATTGAGGTTTATAATAATTTCGTTGTCTTTGAGATAGGTTCCATATTTCAACTCTTTTTCAGTTGAAACAGGAATACAGGTCGCTTTTACTGGGTGATTTTTGAGCCATTCGCACAAATGCTCTTCATCTGCATTGTAGATTAAAAAATCAGTGGATTGTTGGTTTTCTGCAATTTTGAATTTTGAAGCCGTATATAAATCAAAGTTATTTTGATAACGGTCTAAATGATCTGGTGTAATAGAAGTTATAATGGCAATGTGCGGTCTAAAATATTTAATACCATCCAGTTGAAAACTGCTAATTTCTAAAACATAATTTTTCGTGTTTTTTTCAGCGACGGATTTAGCAAAACTCAACCCAATATTTCCAGCCAAATCCACAGCTTTAAGCTCGTCTTTTAGTAAATGATATACCATATGAGCAACTGTAGTTTTGCCGTTTGAGCCTGTTATACCAACAATATTGGCTTTGGTATGTTGATAAGCAAATTCAATTTCTGAAATTACAGGAATTTGTTTTTCGTTGAGCTGTTTAACAATTTGAGCATCATCTGGAATCCCAGGACTTTTTACTATTAGATTAGCATCATCAAGTCTATTTAAACTGTGTTGGTATTCTTCAAACTCAACATTAAGTTTTTTTAAAGTCTCAATTGTAGGCGCAGAAATTTTTTGTGAATCACTTAGAAACACCTTGTATTGTTTATTTGATGCCAAAATTGCAGCCCCAAGACCACTTTTTCCACTTCCTAAAATTGCTACCTTCTGCATTATCTCACTTTTAGGGTTATGATTGATATGACGGCTAAAAGAATACCTATAATCCAAAATCTCACCACAATTTTACTTTCGTGAAACCCTTTTTTTTGAAAATGATGATGTAAGGGCGACATTAGAAAAATACGCTTGCCTTCTCCTAATTTTTTCTTGGTATATTTAAACCAACCTACTTGCAAGACCACTGATAAATTTTCAGCAAAAAAGATTCCGCATAAAATTGGGATGAGCAATTCTTTACGTGTAGCAATAGCAATGACAGCTATAACTCCACCTATGGTTAAACTTCCTGTATCACCCATAAAAACTTGAGCAGGAAACGTATTATACCACAAAAATCCAATTAAAGCACCAGTAAAAGCAGCAATAAAAATGGTCATTTCACCAGATCTTGGGATGTTCATTACGCTTAAATAATCAGAGAAAATGACGTTACCTGAAACCCAAGCAAAAATACCAAGAGTCAATACTATAATAGCTGAAGATCCTGCTGCAAGTCCATCAATACCATCGGTTAGGTTGGCTCCGTTAGAAACAGCGGTAACAATAAAAATAACAATAGGTATAAAAATTAACCAAGCATAAGGTGCTAAATCCTGACTGATCCAAGTGATAATTTTAGAATAATCAAGTTCATTATTTTTTAAAAATGGAATAGTCGTGGTAGTGGATTTTTCTTCATCAGCGATTTCTATAATTTGATTGGTTTCTGGATTAAGTTGAATATCGTTTCTGACCGTAATATCATCGTGAAAATACATCGTCAATCCCACGATAATTCCTAGCCCTACTTGACCAAATACTTTGAATTTACCTTTTAAGCCTTTTTTATCTTTTTTAAATACCTTGATATAGTCATCTAAAAAACCAATACTGCCCATCCATAGGGTTGTCACTATAAGCAAAATGATATATATATTACTTAAATCTGTAAACAGTAAAACGGGGATAAGTGTTGAAAAAATAATAATCAATCCACCCATTGTTGGAGTACCGGCTTTTTGAGCTTGACCTTCAAGTCCTAAATCTCTCACACTTTCACCGACTTGTTGTTTTTGTAAAAAATTAATGATACGCTTGCCGAAAATTAAAGAAATTAGAAGCGATAAAATAGCGGCTATAGCAGCTCTAAATGACAGATATTGGTATAAACCTGCTCCAGGGAAATCATATAAACCATCAAGATATTTAAGTAAATGATACAGCATATTTATTTTTTAAATTGGTTCAAGTAAGATTTTACAATTTCCATATCATCAAAATCTTTTCGCACTCCCTTTATTTCTTGATAGGTTTCGTGTCCTTTTCCGGCAATGAGAATAATGTCATTGGGTTTGGCAATTTTACAAGCAGTTTTTATAGCTTCTTTTCTGTTGGCAATACTTAATGTTTTTTGTTGATGCTGTGCTTCTACGCCTTGTTCAATATCTCTTATGATTTCGTCGGGGTTTTCATCTCTTGGGTTGTCACTTGTAAAAATGACTTGGTCACTGTATTTTGCAGCAATTTGACCCATTTTTGGACGTTTGGTTTTGTCTCTATTCCCGCCACAACCTACTACAGTAATTACGGTTTCATTTTTGGTTCGTATGCTATTGATAGTTTGCAATACGTTTTTAAGCGCGTCTGGTGTGTGTGCATAATCTACAATTGCAGAAATATGTTCAGATTGACTTTTAAAATGCTCAAAACGCCCTTCAACAGGTTGTAGTTGACTCAAAAACTTTAAACTTTCCAACTCTTCTAACTCAAACAAATTTGCTACAGCGTAAACAGCAAGCAGATTATAGGCATTAAATTCGCCAATGACTTTGGTCCACATATCTTGGTCATTGATTTTAAGATGTAAACCACTAAAACTATTTTCAATAATTTTGGCTTTATAATCCGCGTAAGATTTTAAGGCATAAGTGTAGGTTTTGGCATTACAATTTTGCAACATAAAACTCCCATTTTTGTCATCACTATTAGTAATGGCAAAAGCCGATTTTTTGAGTTGATCAAATAGGCGTTTTTTTACGTCTCTATAAGCTTCAAAGGTTTTATGGTAATCTAAATGATCGTGAGACAAGTTGGTAAAAATAGCCGCATCAAAATCTAAACCTAAACTGCGTTTTTGATCAATCCCGTGTGAACTCACCTCCATAAATACATATTCTACGCCAGCATCACACATTTGGTTGATGTATTTATTTATTGTAATAGAATCAGGTGTGGTTAATCGGGTAGGAAATTCTTCTTCATTAATAAGAATTCTAACAGTTGATATCAGACCTACGGGATAACCTAATTTTAAAAATAATTCATAAAGTAGGGTAGAAACTGTGGTTTTGCCATTGGTTCCTGTTACACCAATCAGTTTGAGTTTTGAAGACGGATTGCTGTAAAAGTTAGATGCCATAAAGGCTAAAGCTTCTCTGGTATCTTTCACTTTTATATATGTGACACCATTGATTTTAAGCTCAGGAAATTCTTCGCAAACTACAGCAATAGCACCTTGGTCAACCGCATTTTTAATATAATTGTGTCCATCTGAATGTGTGCCTTTTATGGCAACAAAAATATCGTTCAAGCCCACCTTTCTTGAATCAAAATGTAAGTTGATAAAAGATTGATTGGTAGAACCTTCAACCGCTTCAATGCTAACTTTATACAATATGTCTTTTAGAGTATTCAACCTAATATGAGTTTTACGCTTTGGTTCTTTTTTATTTTTTGTCCTTTTGAAATAGACTGTCTTAACACTTTTCCTTCACCAATAAATTGAACTCTCAGTCCAAGATTTTCAATTACTGCTATGGCATCCATTAATGGCATTCCTTCAAGGTTGGGCATAGTGTTGATGTGTTCTTCTGCTTCGGTGATGTTTTTGTGAATAACATAGTTATCTTGAAGTGATTGGATACTATCCGTTGAGATTTGGTCTTTAATTGGTGTTTTGGTATAAATTTTTTCGGCAATTTCAGCAAAGACGGGCGCAGCAACTTGACTGCCATAAAAGCCTATTTTTGTGTCAGGTTTATGGACTGTTACAATGCAAGAATATTTGGGATTGTCAGCTGGAAAATAACCTGCAAAGGAGGCAATATATCTGCCGCTTTCTATCCAGTATTCAGTTTGGCAAGTCCCAGTTTTTCCAGCCATAGAAAAGTTTTTGTTATAAATGTTTTCAGCTGTTCCCTTTTCTACGGTTTGTTTAAGTAAGTCTTGTAAGATTTTCGCGGTTTCTTTTGAGCAAACACTGTTTTGTATATTGGGTTTTTCATAATTTTCAATGTTTTCTCCTTTGTCCATCACCTTTTTAATGAATCTCGGTTTTATTCGAATACCATCGTTTGCTATGGCATTATAAAAACTTAAAATTTGCAAAGGTGTCATCGACACACCGTAACCAAAAGACATCCAAGGTAGAGTAGTACCATACCAATTTTTGTCGTCAGGATGTGGAATAGAGGGTTGGCCTTCGCCTTTAATTTCGAGACCAATTTTTTTGTTCAATCCCATATTGATGAGTCGATCCACAAACTTTTCAGGATTATCCTTATAATTATCATTTATAATTTGAGAAAATGCAGTATTTGAAGAAACCGTTAATGCATTGCCTACCGAAATTTTGCCATAACCACCTATTCTTGAATCTTTTACAACTCTATTGTAATATTTGAAAATGCCATTTTTAGTATCTATTATTTTTGAAGTATCTACAACTTTATCTTCTAAAGCGGCAGCAAGGGTCATCAACTTAAATGTTGATCCAGGTTCGTGGCTTTCCCATACGGCATAATTTCTTTTTTCAAAATATGTGTTGTCTTTGGTTCGGCCTAAGTTAGAAATAGCTTTGATTTCGCCAGTTTCGGTTTCCATAACAATCACGCTGCCGTGGTCGGCTTTAAATTTTTCAAGTTGTCTCAACAAAGCGTGATGAGCAATATCTTGAATGTTGACATCAATTGTAGAAACGACATCTAAGCCATCTTCAGGCTCAACACTATTGCCATCATTTAAGGGTTTCCATTGCCCTTTTGATATTTTTTGTTTGAATTGTCTTCCTTTCTTACCTTTAAGATATTCATTAAAAGCTCCTTCAAGACCGACGTTATTATAACCTACGGTTCGCCGTCCTATTTTGCCCATAGGATGTTCTCTTTCAATGCTTTGCTCTGCTATAAAACCACCTTTGTATGGGCCTAATTTAAATAGGGGAAAGTTTTTGAATTTTTTATACTCACTGTAGTCCAGATTATTGGCAATAAATAGATAACGGTTTTTCTGCTTTCTGGCATTGAGAAGCTTGTTTTTGTAATAAGAAACAGGTAAATCTGAAAAATCAGAAAGTGCTTTTGAAAGAGGGACAAGATTTTTATCAAAATCTTTTTGTGCTACCGTCACGGCATCAAACCTAATCTCGTAAACCGGTACAGAGGTTGCTAATAAATTGAGATTTGTATCGTAAAGATTACCACGATTAGGCTCTATGATAAAACTTTTGTAAACACTTTGATTAGCAATAGCTTTGTAGTGTTCACCATCAATAATTTGGATTTGGATAATTTTATAAACAATAAAACCAGTAAACAAAACCAGTATCAAGAGGATGACATAAAATCGTTTTAGAATGTTTTTTTGGTCTATCATTCTGGGTCTGATTTTACAGTGATTTCATAAGGCGGTTCTTCAGAAAGTTTAATGCCTCTTTTGGTCATAATTTTGGTCACATTAGACTCCATTTTGAGTTGCATTACATCTTTTTTGGTATCCACAAACTCGCTTCGAAGGGCTTTCATTTCAGTTTTGAGTTCAGCAATTTGATAGACTTTTCGATCTGCACTATGAGAGCTGGCAATCATAACAAGGGCCAACACAGCACAAAACAGAATGAAACTCCAATTTTTAAACGCACCGTCTTGAATTAAAAACTTGCCTTTTACGATATCAACTACACCTTTGCTCATAATTAAATTTTTTCTGCAATTCTTAATTTTGCACTTCTTGAGCGTTTGTTTTGATCTATTTCTTTTTGGCTTGGCACAATGAGTTTGCCTACCTTTTTAAATGGTTTTTCTACATTTCCATAAAAATCTTTTTGGACATCATCCTCAAAATTCCCACTTCTTATAAAATGCTTAACCAGTCTATCTTCCAGAGAGTGGTAAGAAATCACACTCAGTCTGCCACCTGTTTTTACAACTTCTTTGGTTTGTATCAAAAATTCCTTCAGTGCTTCAATTTCTTGATTGACTTCTATCCTTAGTGCTTGATAAATTTGAGCTAAAAATTTAGTACTTTTGGTTTGAGGTAAAAGAGGCTCTAAAACAGCATTGAGTTGAAAGGTGGTCTGAATAAGTTCTTGTTGCCTTGCTGAAACAATGGCTGATGCTAACTTTGGCGCCATGCGTAATTCAGCATATTGTTTAATAAGTTGGCTTAATTTTTCTTCAGAATAGGTATTGATGATTTTTTTAGCATTTAATTCTTGATTTTGGTTCATGCGCATATCTAAATCAGCGTCAAATCGTATTGAAAAGCCGCGTTCTGCAGTATTAAATTGATGAGAAGACACGCCGAAATCAGCTAAAACTCCATCGACAGATTCAAATCCGTTAAACTTTAAAAAGCGCTTGAGGTGTCTAAAATTTTCAGGAATTAAAAGAAATCTATCATCATCAAATTTGTTTTGTAAAGCCGCTTCATCTTGATCAAAACCAATTAATTTCCCTTTAGAACTTAGTTGATTTAAAATTTCACGAGAATGTCCACCGCCACCAAATGTGGCATCAACATAAACACCGTCGGGTTTTATATTAAGGCCTTCAACGCTTTCATCGCGTAAAACGGGTATGTGGTAATCATTCTGTATCATCATTGTTTCCCATTACGTCTTCTGCTAAATCTGCAAAATTATCGACATCTTCTATTGAAGATTCGTAGAGATCTTTATCCCATATTTCTATGATATTGATGGCTGAGGACAGCACTAAATTTTTATTGATATCAGCAAAGGTTTTTAAATCTTTTGGAACCAGTAACCTACCGTTGGTGTCGACTTCAACAACTTTGACACCCGCTGTAAACTTTCTGATAAAGTCGTTGTTTTTCTTTTTGAATCTATTGAGTCCGTTAATCTTTTGCATTAATACGTTCCACTCCTGCATTGGGTAGAGTTCGAGACATTTTTGAAACACAGAACGCTTCAAAACAAAACCATCTTCTAAGTGGGAATGCATTTGCTTTTTAAGAGCAGAAGGTACTAATAGTCGACCTTTTGCGTCTATTTTGCATTCATATGTCCCGATGTAGTTTGTCATTGACCCAGATAATTAGGTCAAATATATCAAAAATATTACCACAATTTACCACTTTTTACCACATTGTTGATAAGTTTTTAAAAAGCAGCACTAAAAAAGGGCTAATAGCCCTTGTGAAAAAAGATATGGAAGTTGTTGTTCTTAACTAAGAAAAATTAATTTAACCAAAAGCTAATTTATTTCTTTCTCATATAAATATCAATCGGAACGCCTTTGAAATCGAAGTTTTCCCTGATTTTATTTTCAAGAAAACGTTTATAAGGCTCTTTGATGTATTGTGGTAAATTGCAGAAAAATGCAAATTGGGGATGATGTGTGGGCAATTGTGTAATGAATTTAATTTTTACATATTTCCCTTTAATTGCTGGTGGTGGGAATTTTTGAATCAAGGGTAATAAAACATCATTAAGCTTTCGGGTTTTGATGCGTTTGCTTCTGTTGTGATAAACTTCAACGGCTGTTTCAATGGCTTTAAAAATCCGTTGTTTGTTGACCACTGAAATAAAAACAATTGGCACATCAGTAAAAGGTTCAATTTTTTGAAGAATGTGGTTTTGAAATTGTTTTAAAGTATTGGTTTCTTTATCAACTAAATCCCATTTATTGACCAATATGACTATACCCTTTTTGTTGCGTTGAGCCAACCAAAAAATGTTTTGAACCTGTCCGTCAAATCCACGTTGAGCATCGACGAGCACTAAGCAAACATCAGAACTTTCAATAGCTCTAACGCTGCGCATTACTGAGTAAAACTCTAAGTTTTCTTTAACTTTAGCTTTTCGTCGAATCCCAGCGGTGTCTACTAAATTAAAATCAAAACCAAAACGATTGTAGTGAGTGTCGATTGAGTCTCGTGTAGTTCCAGCAACGTCTGTAACTATGTAGCGTTCTTCGCCAATTAGCGCATTGATAAAAGATGATTTACCAGCATTTGGTCGGCCAACGACTGCAAATTTTGGTAATGGGGTTTCCTCTTTAATTTCTTCTTCAGGAAGCGCATTGACTAAGTCGTCTAAGAGTTCGCCTGTGCCACTGCCGTTTATGGCAGAAATATTATAATACTCGCCAAGACCTAAGGCATAAAACTCCATAGCATCTTGAATATTTTTGTTGCTATCTACTTTATTGATAGCGAGAAAAACAGGTTTTTCTGCTTTTCTCAAAATTTTAGCCACATCCTCATCCATCGGTGTAAGGCCTTCTTGAACATCAACCAAAAATATAATGGCATCGGCTTCTTCAATGGCGAGATGGACTTGCTTATCGATTTCATTTTGAAATACGTCATCACTATTTTCTACGTAACCGCCAGTATCAATCAGTGAAAATGCTTTGCCGTTCCATTCAGATTTTCCATAATGACGGTCGCGGGTTACGCCACTTTCTGCATCAATAATAGCTTCACGTCTTTGAATCATACGATTAAAAAAAGTGGATTTTCCTACATTTGGGCGACCAACAACAGCAACAATATTCGACATTGAGATTTAAAATTTTTGCAAAGATACATTTTTAATATTGCAATGTGACATTGTGCTAATGTTACAATTTGCTAATGCTACAATTTACTAATGTGTTAATGATAAAATGTGTTAATGTGCTAAAGGATAGTCTTAAATTATAAGTTAGGACTGTTCAAATATGAGTCACAATAAAAAAATGTGTATTTTTATTAAATATTATTCTTCTTTGTGCTTGAGATAATTCTTGATAACCTGAGTTCGACTAATAACACAAATTCACTTTTATCCTAAATTTTACGTTTGTTTTTCATTATAAAGCCTAATTTCGATACAATTTTTCTTCGTTTTACTCAGAAAAACCACTCAATTTGACGGCTTTATAAAATTAGGTTATTTA
>JASMTR010000087.1:0-35959 GCA_041694175.1 Bacteroidales bacterium | reverse complement strand
TTTTTTACAGGAAGACCAACTACACCAATTAATCAAAACGCACCAATTTCAAACCCTGACACAAATCCTGATATTAATTTTTTAGATCCCAACTCAGACAATATCACGGAATATACGCAGGTTAATTTTACAGGAAGCTACACGTTTTTATGGCCAAAATTTAAAGCTGAAATAGGTTTGGCAATTCTAAACCTTTTTAACACAAACAATACCACAAATCAATTTTTTCGCTTAAACAACGATATTTTAGAAGTTGAGCAAATTGAAAATCAGAGTTTAGAATTTACCCCTAATGCTTTTTTTAAAATTAATTTTTAATCAATAGCAAATCGCCAGTTATGCGGGTCTTCAGTGCGGTTGTATTGAATATCTTGTAACTTAGATTTAAAGAAAACATTGTAAGGCTTTTCAACTTCGGGAAGTTCATGATACTTGTCTTGGTATTCAAAGCCTGTCACTTGAGCAATCGTTGCAGCAGTTCCAGCGCCAAATATTTCTTTTAATTCACCTTTTTCAGCGGCTTCAACAATGCGTTTAACTTCTACAGGACCAACTTCAACATCAATTCCATTATCTTTAGCCAATTGAATGACACTTGCTCGCGTCACTCCTTTCAAGATTCTCTCGTTGGTAGGAGCAGTAACCAATTTATCATTTATTCTAAAGAAAATATTCATAGTTCCAGCTTCTTCTAAATACTCGTGTTTATCAGCGTCTGTCCAAATAACTTGTTCATAGCCTTTTTCTCTAGCTAAATTAGTTGGGTAAAATTGAGCTCCGTAGTTTCCTGCTGCTTTTGCAAAACCAACACCACCGCTGGCTGCACGACTGTATTTTTCAGAAAACAAAACTTTTACGGGCTTATTGTAGTAAGCTTGAGCAGGACATGTGATAATCATAAATCTATAAGACGTAGATGGTGCTGCTGCCACGCCTTTTTCTGTAGCAATAACAAATGGTCTGATGTATAAAGAATTTCCCTGTCCCTTTTTAATCCAATCATGATCAAGGTGTAACAAGGTTTTTAAGCTTTCAAAAAAGTAATCTTTTGGAAATTCAGGAATTGCCAAGCGTTTAGACGACTTATTGATACGTTCAAAATTCCGCTCTGGCCTAAACAGCCACACTTGATCATTATCGTCTTTAAACGCTTTCATGCCTTCAAAAACGGCTTGACCATAGTGAAAAACTTTAGTCGATGGGTCAAATTCCATTGGACCGTAAGGTACAACTTGTGGGCGCTGCCATTCACCATCAACAAAGTCACAATACATCATATGGTCAGAATATACTTTGCCAAAGGGCAAATTGTTAAAATCAACTTCGTGAATTTTTGACTGTGAAACTTTTTTGATGTCTAATAATGCAGCTTTTGTATCCATTTGATTATTTTTGTATTCGCAAATATAATTGTTTTCAAGCAGTTTTGGTTTTGCTTAAATATTAAATTTATCCTATAATTAGCCCTTAAAATACTTTTAAATTATGAAATATTCAATAATATGCATGTTTTTTTTAATTTTTGTTTCTTGTAAAGACACTCAAAAACAAACTAATCAAGAAGTTGAAGACCAAAACCAAGAAGTTACTGAGACTTCAGAGCAAAAGTTTTTTGGTGAAAAATTTGACATTTCTAACCCGATTGAAGCAAAAAAAGCATTGAACACCTACAACGAAATGAAAGTTGGTGACACTTTAAAGCTTACTTTTACATCAAAAGTTAATTCTGTTTGTAAAAAGAAAGGCTGCTGGATGCGTTTAGAATTACCAGAAGGTCAAGAAAGCTTAGTAAAATTTAAAAATTACGAGTTTTTCGTACCAAAAGACATAGACAATCAAACTGCTGTGGTTCACGGTAAAGCTTTTGTTCAAAAAACTAGCGTAGAAGATTTAAAACATTACGCCAAAGATGCAGGTAAATCTGAAGAAGAAATTGCTGCTATTACTGAGCCCGAATTGATTTACAGCTTTGAAGCTGATGGGGTTTATTTGCAATAGTTTTTAGTTGAAAAGTTTCTCGTTTCTGGTTTCTCGTTTTTTTGTGTTTAATAATGAAATATAATATAACCTGATAACTCCAATTTGAAGAAACAAATTATTACTACTGCAGATGGTTCAAAAACTATTCATTTTCCGGAGTGGAATGAGAGTTATCACTCTAAGCACGGCGCTATACAAGAAGCCCAACACGTTTACATTAAATCAGGTTTAGATTTTAGATGTAAACGCCATCAAAGTTCAAGTTTAAGCGTTTTGGAGTTTGGCTTTGGCACTGGACTTAATGCCTATTTGACTGCAATTTATGCAAAGGAAAATCAAGTTAAAATCACTTACCACAGTGTTGAAAAATTTCCTTTAAATATAAAAGAAATTGATAGCGTTAATTTTGCTGAAGTTTTAAAAGCTGATAAATCAGAATTTGATAGTTTACATTCTGTTGAATGGGAAAATTCCACAAAAATTAATGCCCATTTCAAGCTTAAAAAAACTCAAGCCGATTTTAAATATTTTGAAAGTGATAATAAATATGACGTCATTTTTTTTGACACCTTTGGTCCTCGATTCCAGCCTGAACTTTGGGAAAGACCGCTTTTAGAAAAGTGCTATAATATGATGTCTAAAAATGGGATTTGGGTCACTTATTCTTGCAAAGGGAGTGTTAGACGAGATTTAGAAAACATAGGCTTCAAGGTTGAAAAAATTGCTGGACCACCAGGAAAGCGCGAGATGTTAAGGGCTATAAAATTTTGATTTTGATTCAAGATTTTGGGTTGATTTCTATAAACTTAAAAGCGTTTAACTCTCGCAAAGACGCTAAGGTATAAATTTTAACTTTCAATAACTTTTACTATATCATCAATCCCTAAATCATATTTTTCAAATAAATCATCTGTGCTTCCATGTGGAATAAATTGGTCTGGTAAACCAAGAATTTCAACTATAATATTAGGGTGATGTTTAGCAATATAAGATTGAACTGATTCGCCAAAACCACCACTCACAACAGCATCTTCAATTGTTATTAGCCTATTGTATTTTTTTGAAATTTCATCTAAAGTTTCTGTATCTAAGGGCTTAACAAACCGCATATCGTATAAACCAACAGATTTGGTTGTTTTTCTTATGGCTTTTTCAACTAAGTATCGCATTTTTCCTAAACTTAAAATGGCAATATCCTGTCCATCATTAAGGCATTTAGCTTTACCTATGTTCTGTTTTTTAAAATTAAATTGTAGTTCAGTAGCATTTGATTTCCCTCTTGGATATCTAATAACCATCGGTTGGCTTATACTTAAACTGGCAGTGTAAAGTAAATTTTGTAAATCTTCTGCAGAAGAAGGCGAAGCAATAATTAAATTAGGAATGACTTTTAAAAAGCCAATGTCAAACACCCCATGATGTGTTGCGCCATCATTTCCAACTATTCCTGCCCTATCAACACAAAAAACAACTGGCAAGTTTTGTAGTGCGACGTCGTGTATCAATTGATCATAAGCCCTTTGTAGAAAGGTTGAGTAAATTGTACAAAATACTTTAAAGCCTCTTGTGGCCAAACCGGCACTAAAGGTTACCGCGTGTTGTTCTGCAATACCCACATCAAAGGCGCGATCGGGAAAAGCATCCATCATATATTTCAAGGAGCTTCCTGTAGGCATAGCTGGTGTTACACCTATGATTTTCTTATCTAGCTTTGCCAAGTGCAGTAGTGTTTTCCCAAAAACATCTTGATATTTTATTCTATTTTCACCCGAAGTTTTACGAAAAATTTTACCTGTTATTTTATCAAATTTTCCTGGTGCATGATATTTTACTTGCTCGGTTTCAGCTGATTTTAGGCCTTTGCCTTTTTTAGTCATTACATGAAGAAATCTCGGACCTTTAATTTTTTTCAGGTTTTCAAAAGCTTTGATTAATGTTGGTATATCCTGTCCGTCAATCGGACCGACATAGGTAAAATTTAAAGCCTCAATAATATTAGATTGCTTTGGTTTATATCCAATTTTTGCTTTGGTTAAATAATTTTTAAGCGCCCCAACGCTTGGGTCTATTCCTATAGCATTGTCATTGAGAATAACAAGAAGATTTGCAGAAGTTACGCCAGCGTGATTCAGCCCTTCAAAAGCCATTCCAGAAGCAATAGAGGCATCACCAATAACCGCAATATGCTGTCTCTCTGTATTTCCCTCGAGTTGAGACGCCATAGCCATACCCAAAGCTGCAGAAATTGATGTTGAACTATGGCCAACACCAAATGCATCGTATGGGCTTTCGTCTCGAGAAGGAAAACCTGACAGCCCACCTAGTTGCCGATTAGTATAAAATTTATCACGCCGCCCAGTCAATATCTTATGACCATATGCTTGGTGACCAACATCCCAAATCAATTGATCGTCTGGGGTATTAAAAACATAGTGTAATACTATGGTTAATTCTACAGTTCCTAAACTAGCACCGAGATGACCGCCATATTCTGAAACAATATCAATAATAAATTGTCTTAGCTCTATGGCAACATCACTTAATTTGTCATGAGAAAGTTGACGTAAATCTTCAGGTGAGTTGATATTTTTTAAATACTCTTCTTTCATTTAAACAAAGATATGGCTTGATTTTGTATTTTTAGACTATGAAAACAGAATTTGACGATACTTACTTTATGCAAAAGGCCATAGATGAAGCAAAAAAAGCCTATGACAAAGGTGAAGTGCCTGTGGGTGCTGTTGTGGTTATTGATAATACTATTATAGCCAAAGCACATAACCTCACGGAAACTTTAAACGACGTCACTGCTCATGCCGAAATGCAAGCCATCACTTCTGCAGCCAACAATCTCGGTGGCAAATACTTGAATCAGTGTACCTTGTATGTAAGTTTAGAACCCTGTCAAATGTGTGCAGGCGCCATGTATTGGAGTCAGTTGCATAAGTTAGTTTACGCCGCTAGCGATCACAAGCGCGGTTTTGATGTCATGCAAACTCAGCTTCATCCAAAAACTAAAGTCGTCAAAGGTGTTTTAGATCAGAAAGCCTCGCATTTGATGAAGAAGTTCTTTTTTGAAAGGAGATAGTAATGGGCAGTGAGAGGTAAATATTTATAATATGAATTGAGAATCACATTTCTTCAAAAACGGTTCCCATAACCACGATATCTGCTCCAGCATCATAAGCCATTTGGCGCTGTTTTTGAGTTTTGATGCCTCCACCAACGATAAGTGGTAAATCAATTTGTTGCTTAACAGCTTTTATAATTTCTGGTTTGACAGGAAAGCTTGCACCACTTCCCGCTTCAAGATAAATCAATTGCTTGCCTGAAAATTGTGCCGCAAGACAAATATCTACAATTAAATCAATATCATTTTGCGATATGGCTTTAGTTTTCGTGATACGTTCTGTTGTACAGGTCTTGCCACCATCAATCAAAATATATCCAGTTGGAATAATCTCAAGATTAGTATTTTTTAAATGTTTTACCGATTTCACTTGTTGATGAATCAGATATTCTGGATTGTCTCCTGACATCAAACTCAAAAATAAAATAGCATCTGCTTGAGATGTGATTTGATTAACATTACCAGGAAACAAAATAATAGGTAAATCACTTAAGGTTTTTATGGCTTTAACCACCACATCCGTTTTGTGATTTTCAACACAACTACCTCCAACTAAAACATAATCAGTGTCTTGTGGAAGTCGATTTAAAGTTAAAGCTACTTTGTCTGTTTCTACTTTATCAGGATCAATTAGTACAGCAAAGGCTTTCTGCTTAAGGTTGACATTCTGTTGGATTTGCTGAAGTATATGAGATTGAGCAATCATAAGTTTTGTCCGGACAAGGTTTTGTATATTTCTAATGCTTTGCTATCACTCAAGGAAGCAATGCGGCTGCATAGTTCTATCAGCCAATCTTCAGTATCTAAATTTTCAAATTCAAAATCTTTTAAAAAGGCTTTGATAATGACATTATCAAAATGATTGGCCTTATCGTTTTTACTATTTTCAATGGCTTGACTAAAGTGCTCTAAAATCTCACTAATTACGCGATAACCAACCGTTTCTTTTTCAAGCACTTCTTGGCTTTGATAAATGTTTTTTATGCTGATTTGAATAATATCTTCAATTTGAGCTTTGTAAGGTGAAAGTTCTATTAATGGCTTATCCAATTCTCCACATCTTATTTTCTCTTCGTTTTGGATAAAAGCTTCAACAGCATCTTCAATCAATCTGCCAATAGTTAAAGACCTTAAATAACTTACCCGATTTTTAGTGGTTGATAATTTAAAGTATTTGTCTTTGTCAATACGTGTATTGATTAATTTTGACAAATATTCTAAAGCATATTCTTCGGGAATTAAACCAAGGTTAATACCATCTTCAAAATCGATAATGGTGTAACAAATATCATCAGCAGCTTCTACTAAATATGCCAAAGGATGTCTCAGAAAAGTAGAACTATTTTCACTCTGCAACCCTAATTCATCAGCCACCTCATCAAATAAAGATTTTTCTGCTTTAAAAACGCCGTATTTTTTTCGAGAAACCTGTTTTGAAGTTTCTAAAGGAAAAGAAGCTCTTGGGTATTTGGTAAAGGCGCCCAAAGTGGCATAAGACAAACGTAAGCCCCCAAAACTACCGTGTTTACTTTCAGTCAAAAGTTTAAACCCATTAGCGTTGCCTTCAAATTTTACTAAATCCTGATACGCCCAATCTGAAATTTTAGATTTAAAGCGTTGACCTTCACCACGTTCAAAAAAGGCACCAATAGCTTTTTCGCCTGAATGTCCAAAAGGTGGATTGCCAATATCGTGTGCCAAGGCCGCTGCGGCAACTATAGCACCAAAATCATTAAAGTGATAACCCAAGGTTTTTTCTAAATGTGGATACTTTTGAATAATAGCTTTTCCAGCCTGACGACCCAATGAACGACCAACCACGGAAACTTCTAAACTATGGGTTAATCGGGTGTGAACAAAATCAGTTTTAGATAATGGAATAACTTGAGTTTTATCTTGCAAACTGCGGAATGCAGAAGAAAAAATCACTCGATCGTAATCTACTTCAAATCCCAAGCGTGTATCATCCTGTTCTTTGCGTAAGCGTTTTGTGGTATCGCCTTGACGTTTGAGCGATAAGAGCTGTTCCCAATCTAACATTATAGTAATTTAGATTGCTAAAATACAGTTTTTGATGGATGTTTGGGGTATTGAAATTTAGAAAACGATTTTTATCATTCGATGCATTAAAAAAACCCCTTTTGAAATTTTCAAAAGAGGTTTTATAAACCAATATCAAATCTATCCTCTACTTCTTGATATTCTTGAAGAATTACTTCTTTTATTTTGACTTCTGTCGGCAGTAGTTGATTTTCTATTTAAAGTCGAACGCTTTTTCACTACTGAAGATTTCCTAGTTGAAGGCCTTTTATTTACAGTTTCATTTCTATTAGATGTTCTTTCAACTTTATTAGACCTTCTATTATTATCATTAACATGCTCAGTTCGTCTAGTATTTTGGGCAACACTTCTGTCATTTCTAGAATTTGGAAGCGTTCTTGTTGAAGAGCTCTTTCTTCTGTTATTACTATCATCACGAACTACACGAGCTGGGCGCGTTCTTGTGTTTCTAGTATTTGCTTCAGAAACACCTTCGGTATTATTTCTATTTGTGCTTGCAAGTCTAGTATTTCGTGTTCTTGTGATTTCACGATTACGTCGCTCTACATTAGATCTAATGTTTCTTTCTGCACTATTTCTAGGCGACTGAGCATAACTTTGATTTGATCGATTAGATTGATGTCTAACTCTAGGGTTCTGTCTATTTAAGTTAAAATGTCTCACATTATTTTGATATGGTCTATAATAGACATACCTCACTGGACTATAATATTGTCTATAAGGTCTTGGGCTCAATATACAGTATTGAGCTGCAGGTATGGCATAATACTGGTGTCGATGTCGCCATACATATCTACGGTTATAGTGATTGATGTATCCACGCTGTCTCCAATATACATTATTCCTGTAATAGATATGTAGTCCACCTATCTGACTAACTAAACCGTGATAGTTATATTCAACCCAAACATTTCCTATTTGGTTGACACGTCCATAACGGTCGTAATAAATTGGTGTATTTTGAATTTGAATAACCGCACCATAACTATCATACTGTACATAAGGATTATAGTTATATCCCGTATTAAAGCTGAAACTTACATTCGAAGTTGAAAATCCAACACTTACATTTGGTCCATAATCAGGAATAAAAAAATCAAATTGACCATCTTTAAATACAGAAAACTCAATGCCATTTTCCATAAAGATAAAAGATTGTCCTTGTGTATAATTCCACGGATTAGAATGATTTGCCCATCCAGACATACTGAAAAACACAAACCCTGCGAGTAAAAAAATAAATCGTTTCATAACTTTAAGTTTTAAGGGTTATACTAATTACTAAACAAAGGTTATGCCATAAATTATTATTAACTGTATATCAGATTTTTACATATTATTTAAGGCTTTTAACAGGCCTGCCTGCCGACAGGCAGGCTATCCGCTATATCTTTTTGGGATTTGTTAAGTTTCAGTAAGGCTTTTGAGGTTGCCACTTATGGCGGCACCCCCAAAACCCAACTTCACTAAAACAAATCTCAAAAAGGATGCCGCTACTATCCTTAAGCTGCAAGTAAAACCTTTTAAAGATTTCATAAATAATTAATAATTGATTCATCACTTTTAGACTCAACACTCTTTATTGTTTATATTATGAAAAACTAAATTATGTTAGATACACTTACAATTGTAGCACAAATCGCCGTAGCAATTTCAGTGGCATTTGTTTGGATACTAAGAATGCATAACGTCAAAAAAGAATTTGAACAATTTGGATTAAGCCTTAAAATTAGGAGCTTTGTAGGTTTTGCTAAAACAGTGATTTCAACTTTATTGATTATTGGAATTTGGTATCCAGAATTAGTGTTTTATTCAGCTATAGGTATGGCGTTTTTTATGGCAGCTGCACAATATTTCCATTGGTCAGCAGGCAATCCAATAAAACAGAAATTACCTTCATTCATCCTCTTGATCTTAAGTGTTTTTATTGCATTGAGCTCAGCTGAAATTATATAAATGTCTTCATTTACATTTTGTATTTTATTGTCTTCAATCTCATTTTTGGGATACGCTGTTGCCTATTTTAAAGGAAAAAAAATGAAAAAGGAGTTTGTAAGGTTTGGATTAGAGAAATACGCTTTACTAACAGTTGTTTTTGAAATTATTGGTGCTATCGGACTTTTTGTAGGACATTTTTTAGAGATTTCATTATTACTCAACTTATCAGCTATCGGTCTTACACTAATGATGTTGCTAGGTATTTTAGTAAGGCTTAAGGTTAAAGACGGTATATTTGTTATTCTTCCTGCTTTTTTCTTTTTTATACTGAATGCTTATATAGCTTGGTTTTCTTTATTTAGATTTTAGAACGTATAATTATTTGTATAAGTTAACAATCATTATATCAAGACCTCAAAGGTTTTAACTTGTCCGCCTTTGGAGTAAAACCTGTGTGGTCTAAGTGTGTTATAAAATCTTAAAAGTTCCATTAAATACAAGAAAGAAATAAACAGAAGATTTATTCCTATTTTAATCCTAAGAATTTTGAATTTATGCAAGCTTAAATCTTATAATAATTAAGTATTTTCGCACTCTAAAATCAACTTATGTCAGCGCCACAAAAATCACTGAATTTTATTGAACAAATCATAGAAGAGGATTTGAAAAACAACTACACTAAAGAACAGTTGCAATTCCGCTTCCCGCCTGAACCTAATGGCTATCTTCACATTGGTCACGCGTCTTCAATTTGTCTTAATTTTGGTTTAGGCCTTAAATACAAGGCTCCTGTCAATTTGCGATTTGACGATACCAATCCCACCAAAGAAGAAAGTGAATACGTCGATGCCATCAAACGCGATGTCGAGTGGTTAGGGTTTAAATGGTCTAAAGAATGCTATGCTTCTGATTATTTTCAGCAACTTTATGATTGGGCAGTTGAAATGATTAAAAATGGCGATGCTTACGTAGATAGTCAAACATCTGAAGCCATTGCAGAACAAAAGGGCACGCCAACTACCTCAGGTACTGACAGCCCTTACAGAAACCGTTCAGTTGAAGAAAATCTACAGCTTTTTGAAGCTATGAAAAACGGAGAAACACCAGAGGGCAGAGACGTTTTACGCGCCAAAATTAGTATGGGCGCTAAAAATATGTTGATGCGCGACCCGATCATGTACAGATGTTTGCACAAACCTCATCATCGCACAGGAACTGAATGGAAAATATATCCTATGTATGATTGGGCGCACGGACAGTCAGATTATATCGAACAAGTTTCACATTCGTTTTGTACACTGGAGTTCCAACCGCACCGTGAACTCTACAACTGGTTCGCCAAAAAAGTAAAAGCTGCTGACAAACTCAAGCCCAAACAACGTGAATTTGCAAGACGAAATTTAAGCCATACCGTAGTGAGTAAGCGCAAACTCCTACAATTGATAGAAAAAGACGTTGTCAAATCTTGGGACGACCCGAGAATGCCAACCATATCTGGAATGAGACGCCGTGGTTATACACCAGATGCCATCGTTAGTTTTGCAGAATCAATTGGAATTGGTAAACGTGAAAACACCGTGAGTTTATCGCATCTTGAGTTTTGTGTTCGCGAAGACCTCAACAAAAAAGCACCGCGTGTGATGGGTGTTTTAGACCCATTAAAAGTGGTCATTACCAATTATCCCGAAGACAAAGAAGAATGGCTCGACGCCGAAAATAATCCTGAAGATGAAAATGCAGGTCACCGCAAATTACCTTTTTCAAAAGAGTTGTATATCGAAAAAGAAGACTTTAGAGAAGAAGCCAACCGTAAGTTCTTTAGACTGAAACTCGGTAAAGAAGTTAGATTAAAAAACGCTTACATCATTAAAGCTGAAAGTTGTGTAAAAGACGACAATGGCAACATTACAGAAGTGCATTGCACCTACGATGAAAACTCCAGAAGTGGCAGCGGTACAGAAGCCTCAAAACGCAAAGTTAAAGGTACTTTGCACTGGGTTTCTATAAAACATGCCATTACAGCCCAAATTAATCTTTACGACCGATTATTTAAAGTAGAAAACCCAACACAAGACAAGGACGTTGATTTTCTTGAGCATATCAACCCTAATTCTCACCAAGTCATTACTGGTTATTTAGAGCCAAGTCTAAAAAAGGCTAAGGTTTTAGAACATTATCAATTTCAGCGTATTGGCTATTTCTGTGTAGACAAAACCTCTCTACCTTCAGAATTAGTTTTTAATAAAACCGTGGGATTACGTGATTCTTGGAAAGGGTGAGTTTAAGTCCCAAACTCCTATGGATTTTTTTCATAATAAAGATTTCTTCCCTAAAGGAAGCTTAGGATGGACTATCGAATCCTAATATTTTGTTACTTATAAAAATTCATAATTCCTACATTTAATAATTTGTATATTTGCAATAAAAATTGAAACTATGTATCCACC
Source organism: Bacteroidales bacterium (assembly GCA_041694175.1). Taxonomy (GTDB): domain Bacteria; phylum Bacteroidota; class Bacteroidia; order Flavobacteriales; family Flavobacteriaceae; genus Psychroflexus. The sequence goes on along the minus strand of JASMTR010000087.1, from coordinate 24,403 downwards.
AGAATTAGTAAAACCAATGAAAGATGAGTTGACAACTGTAGGCTTTAAAGAGCTAATGTCAGCACAAGATGTAGATAGCGCATTAACTCAAGACGGCACGGCTTTAGTTTTAGTCAATTCGGTATGTGGTTGTGCGGCAGCTAATGCCAGACCTGGCGCAAGATTAGCCGCTGAACACACCAAAACTCCAGACAACTTATATACAGTCTTTGCTGGCGTTGACACTGAAGCCACAGACAAAGCCCGCGCACACATGGTGCCGTTTCCACCGAGTTCACCATCAATTGCCCTATTTAAAGACGGAGAATTGGTTCATATGCTTGAGCGTCACCATATTGAAGGTCGTCCAGCCGAAATGATTGCAGACAACCTTAAAGCCGCTTTTGATGAGCATTGTTAATTTAGCTTCTGTAATTTTAAAATTCATAAAGTTGCATTTGTAAATAAGACTCAATAAAACCAAAATCCTTTGTCTTTTGACAAGGGATTTTTTTAATTAAAATTAAGTTGTAAAAATTATGAAAAAGCTTCTCTCCTATCCGCTTTCTATTCTTTTTTATTTGGCCTTCGGATTAGTATTAGTTGTTTTTCATATTTATCAGTTTATTGCTCATCGCGGTTTTGGATATCAAGCACATAAAATTAGCGTGGATTGGCTCAACTTTTTTATTATGCGGTGTCTCAACTTACTTGGCACTCGTATTTATTTTGAAAATCCTTATCAATTAAACAAAGGTATTCCTCATATCATTGTGGCCAATCATCAAAGCATGTATGATATTCCGCCATTGATTTGGTATTTGAGAAATATTCATCCAAAATTTATCAGCAAAAAAGAACTCGGCAAAGGCATTCCATCGGTTTCTTATAACTTACGTCACGGTGGTTCGGTTTTAATTGACAGGAAAAATAGCGAAAGTGCCGTAGAAGCGATTAAAAAATTTGGTCAATACCTTAGCAAAAATAAACGTGCTGGCGTCATTTTTCCTGAAGGAACAAGAAGTCGTGATGGCCAACTCAAGCGTTTTTATAGCAACGGATTAAAAACCCTAATCGAAAATTGTCCTGATGCTGTTTTGGTTCCAATAAGCATCAATAATTCATGGCAACTTCAAAGAAATGGTATGTTTCCACTACCTATTGGTGTAAAAATTAGGTTCAAAGTTCATCAACCAATTGATGTTTCCAAACTTGATTTTGAAACCTGTTTTAATAATGCTTTGCAGGCAATAAAACAAGAAGTCAATAATTAAGCTATTGTTTTTCCAGCAGGTGTTTCAACGTCTGAATTAACAAATACCAATTCGCCTTCTTTATTTTCTGTCATCAAAATCATTCCTTCACTCAATGTTCCTCTTAGCTTGATGGGTTTTAGATTAATGACAACACTGACTTGTTTGCCAATTATTTCTTCGGCTTTAAAGTATTCAGCTATACCAGAAACAATGGTTCTTTGCTCTAAACCAATATCAACTTTTAGAATCATCAGTTTTTTGGTCTTAGGCATTTTTTTAGCCTCGAGTATTGTACCCGTTCTAATATCTAATTTACTAAAATCGTCAAAGGTGATTTGTTCTTTTTGTGGTACTAATTTTGGAGATGCAGTGTCGTTATCAATTTTGCTTTGTTTCAATTTGGCTAATTGTTTTTCAATTTGTTGATCCTCTATTTTAGAAAATAATAATTCTGCCTTTTCGATATAATGATCTGTTGGAAGCAGGACAGCATATTTATTAATATTAGACCAATTGAGTTCAATGGCTAATGCTTTTAATCTTAAAATTTTACTCAATTTATTAGAAGTATGTGGCAGAAAAGGTTCACTCAAAACCGCCAAAGCTGATGAAATTTGCAAGGCAACAAACATAATATTCTGAGTTCGTTCAGGGTTGGTTTTAAAATGTTTCCAAGGTTCTTCGTCAGCTAAATATTTATTACCCAATCGAGCCAATTCCATTAATTTTTGCTGGGCTTCTCTAAAACGGTATTTTTCTATAGATTGACCTATTTTTTCTGGAAATTTTTTAATCTCATCAAGCGTTTCTTTATCTATGGGTTGTAAATCATTTGCAACTGGCACTTTTCCGCCATAATATTTATGTGTCAAAACTGCGACTCGGTTAATGAAATTACCATAAATAGCAACAAGTTCGTTATTATTTCGGGCTTGAAAATCAGCCCAAGTAAAATCGTTGTCTTTGGTTTCAGGTGCATTAGCTGTTAAAACATATCGCAATACATCTTGTTGATTTGGAAAATCCTCCAAATATTCGTGTAACCAAACCGCCCAATTTTTTGAAGTGGATAGTTTTTGTCCTTCAAGGTTGAGAAACTCATTAGCAGGTACATTATCTGGCAAGTTGAAACTGCCTTCTGCTTTTAGCATACAAGGAAAAATGATACAGTGAAATACAATATTATCTTTTCCAATGAAATGAAGTAGCTTGGTATCTTCACTTTTCCAGTAGTCTTCCCATTTTTTACCAGCTTGTACAGCCCATTCCTTAGTAGCTGAAATATAACCGATTGGTGCATCAAACCATACATATAGTACTTTGCCTTCGGCATCTTTCAATGGCACAGAAATACCCCAATCTAAATCACGAGTTACTGCTCTTGGACGCAAACCTTCATCTATCCAAGATTTGCATTGACCATAAACATTGGGTTTCCAATCTTTTTTATGATCTTTTATAATCCATTGTTTTAAAAAGTCATTGTATTGGTCAAGTGGAAGAAACCAGTGTTTGGTCGTTTTTAGCGAAGGTTTATTTCCTGTAATTGCCGATTTTGGATTAATTAAGTCTGTGGCATTTAATGAAGTTCCACATTTTTCACACTGATCGCCATAAGCTTCGTCGTGACCACATTTAGGGCAAGTGCCAGTTACAAACCTATCAGCTAAAAACTGTTGAGCTTCTTGGTCGTAAAGCTGCTCGGTGGATTGCTCTATAAACTTGTCATTATCGTATAAAGTCTTAAAAAAATCAGAGGCTGTTTTTTGATGTGTTTCTGAAGTTGTTCTGCCGTAGTGATTAAACGCAATACCAAATTCTTCAAAAGAAGTTTTGATCATATGGTGATATCGATCCACGATATCTTGTGGTGAAACGCCTTCTTTTTTGGCTTTAATAGTAATAGGCACGCCGTGTTCATCACTGCCACAAACAAAGAGTACATCTTTATTTTGTAACCTTAAATAACGGGCGTAAATATCTGCTGGAATATAAACACCGGCCAAATGTCCAATATGAATGGGGCCGTTAGTATAAGGTAAAGCCGCTGTAATGGTATAGCGTTTAAAATCTTTCATATAGAATAGAAGTTATATTAAAACTGATTGAAAAAATGCAAAATTACACAATCTTAATTTGACTAAAGAAATTTTATAAATTAAGCTATTATAATATTAAGTTTTAATTGTAAAATTGCATCTAAATCAAAAACAAATCAATTATGAAAAAAATCAATTTACTTTATAGTGTGTTTTTTTTAGCTTTAGTTAGCTTTTCTTGCTCTAGCGACGATGATGCAAATGTTGCAGAAGAAAATAATAACTTTTTAAAAGTTGGTAATGCAGAATATGAGCTCAAAGCTGGAGCCATAGAAAACTTCGGTACATTTAACAACATAACCAACTTTGACATCACCTTAGTTGACACTAATATTGTTATAGTAAATGGTCAACCAGTACCAGAAAATAATATAGTCAATTTTATAAATTTTGAACTTTTTACGGACTCTTCTCAAGATTTAATAGAAGGTGAATATCCTTTAGTAGATTTTTCTGAAATCACCGGTCAAACATTTGAGTATGCTGCTATATTAGAAAATATTGATATCACTTCTGAGACTGAGATTGATGAGCCTCCTTTTTTAGTTGAAGGAAGTCTTCAAGTCATCAGCAACGGTCCAGAGTACGAAATAGAATTTTCTGGAGTAGATAATTTAGGTCGTGAAATCAGTGGTTATTATAAAGGAAGTTTAATAACAGTCAACTAAAAATTAGAACTTTAAGCAAATAAAAAAAGGATATTCAAAATTGAATATCCCTTTTTTATTATAAAGATTTAAAAGTCGCTTATGCCTCAAAAGGTTCTACTGAAACATAAGATTTATCACCTTTAGATTTTTGAAATTTTACAATGCCATCAACTTTAGCATGTAATGTATGGTCTTTACTGGCGTAAACATTTTCACCTGGTCTGTGCGCTGTACCACGCTGTCTAACAATAATGTTACCAGCAATGGCAGGTTGACCACCAAATATTTTTACACCGAGCCGTTTTGATTCTGACTCTCTTCCGTTCTTCGAACTTCCAACGCCTTTCTTGTGTGCCATGGTTTTATGATTTAAAGTTTTCTATTGCTTCTATTAATTCTGCTTTTTTAAGAGTTGAATAACCTTCAAGTCTTATTTCTTTAGCATGAGCTTTCAACTCTGCTACAGTCATATCAGAAAGTTTAGCAGAAGTATCGTCTTTTTTTGAAGTTTCCTTTTTAGGTTCTTCTTTTTTAACTTCAGCTTTAGCTTCTGATTTTTTCTCTGCTTTTTTTGTGCCTGAGGCGACAATACTTTCAATTTGGATTTCAGACAAATATTGTCGGTGTCCGTTTTTCTTTTTGTAGCCTTTACGTCTTTTCTTTTTAAAGACAATGACTTTGTCACCTTTAAGGTGTCTTAGAATTTTAGCGCTGACTTGAGCACCTTCTATAGCTGGGGCGCCAACTTGTACATTGCCATCGTTATCTAATAGAAGAACGTTATCAAAGTTTACCTTTGAACCTTCTTCGTCTTGTAAACGATGAACAAACACTTTTTGGTCTTTTGCAACTTTAAATTGCTGCCCTGCTATCTCTACAATTGCATACATAGCTTAATGATTTTGTTCAATTTTTAAGGATTGCAAATGTAAAGCAAGTTTTCAAGATATACAAACTTATTTTTTTGGGTTTTTATACAATTGCATAATTGTTAGTGTTGACACAACTGCTGTGGCAAAACCCATTAAAGCAACAACAAATATAAAAGTGCCTGTTGTGACTTCAAAATGATTATCCCAACTGGTCAATAGATTATTAATAAAGCTAGGATTTAACTCTGCAGCATAAATGGCCATAAAAATTGAAAAAATGATAGTAGCTATAAAACCTGAAACCAGTCCACAAGAAAAGCCTGTAGAATAAGTGTAGTTTGGCCCGTGTTCTAATCGCTTAATTCGAATTGCTTCAAATATTCCAAAACCCGTAATAAAAGCATTAAAAAAACTAAAAAACGGATTGGTGTGTAAACCAAATAATGACAATAACAAAAAATATCCTATTAATGAACCACTTATAGCGACTCCAAAACGTATTGGTAAAATGAATTTTTTCATAATCAATTATTTTATAATTCTAATTTAAAATTTATTATTAAATATGTCGGAATATTCTTAAATTCTTAACTATTTTATAAATAAAAAAACCTAAATATGACTAAAAACGTCTAATGCTTTATTATAAGCAGTTTCAAAGCGTGTCATTTTCACACCGTGATTGACCTTCTGCGTATTGAAATACGACAATAATTTTTCAGTAGGCATGTTTCCTGTTAAATCATCTTTAGCCATCGGACAACCTCCAAAACCTTGAATAGCGCCGTCAAATCTCTTGCAACCTGATTGATAGGCTGCATCAACTTTCTCATGCCAAGTATCAGGTGTGGTGTGCAAATGGGCACCAAATTCTATGTCAGGATATTTTGGAATGAGGTCTGAAAACAGTGCTTTAATTATACTTTGATCTGAGCTCCCGATGGTATCTGACAATGAAAGTATTTTAACCCCTAAACCAGAGAGCTTCTCAGTCCACTCAGCGACGATATCTGCATTCCATGGGTCACCATAAGGATTGCCAAAACCCATAGAAAGATAAGCCACAACTTCTTTATCATGTTTATTGGCTAAATTAATGATAGACTTTAAAATATCAATAGATTCTGCTATGGTTTTGTGTGTGTTACGCATTTGAAAATTCTCTGAAATCGAAAACGGATAGCCTAAATAATCAATTTCATTAAATTGACAAGCATCTTGAGCACCTCTCAAATTCGCCACAATAGCCAAAAGTTTGGATTGGGTTTCCGATAAGTCAAGCTGTTTTAAAACCTCAGCGGTATCTTTCATTTGTGGAATAGCTTTTGGAGAGACAAAACTCCCAAAGTCTATTGTGTCAAATCCACAGGACAAAAGACTTTGAATATATTTTACTTTATCTTTTGTTGATATAAAAGGTTTGATGCCTTGCATGGCATCTCTCGGACATTCGATTAGTTTTACTTGAGACATGGCTCAAATATACAATTATTGTAGATTTATAAATGAAATGCTATATTTTTAATGATATTAAAATATCTCAATTAAATAACCCTGAATTATCAAGAATTCTTAAAATCAACCATAAACAAATCTGCGGCTATACCATCGGAAAGAAATTTGGCTTTGGGTGTAATTTTGAGTTTATTCTCAAAGACCTCTAAATTCTTCTCGTTAAAATGGAGCTTTGCTTGAATCATTAAATAATCCAAAAAACTCTTCCCAAAGTTGGATTGAATTTCATTGAGGTCAATACCAGATTGGATACGCAATCTCGTCATAACATATTCATTATATCTATCGGTTTTACTTAATTGCTCAACAGTAATTGGCAGTTGACCTTTTTCAATAGTTTTGATGTATTTTACATTATTTCTAATGTTCCATTGGCGTGTATTTTTACCGTCATAACTATGTGCTGATGGACCAATTCCGAGATAAGGTTTGCCTGTCCAATAGGCTAAATTATTTTGAGAAAAATAACCTGGTTTACCAAAATTAGAAAATTCGTAATGTTCATAGCCTCGGGAAGTCAAGGTTTGATAAAGTTCGTTAAAATGCGTTGCGGCTAGCTCATCATCTACAGGAGGAATAATTTCTTTTTCAATAAAACGTTTTAAAGCGGTGTTGGGCTCAACCGTTAAAGCATAACAAGACAAATGCGGCACATCAAAATCTAAAGCTATTTTAAGGTTGGCTTGCCAATCTTGCAAACTCATTTCTGGCATACCGTAAATTAAATCTATGGAATAGTTTTCAAAATAGTCTTTAACCAAAGCGATGCTATTTTGAGCTTCATTGGAATTATGAGCGCGATTCATCAGTTTAAGGTCTTTTTCGAAAAAAGATTGCACACCCAAACTCAAACGGTTGATACCTTGCTGTTTTAAAGTTTTTAAAAGCTGTTTTGAAATATCATCAGGATTAGCCTCTAAGGTGATTTCTGGATTTTTAACGACATTAAAATGTTTGTAAATCGTATTAAAAATAGAGTCTAAATCTTTTGCAGAAAGTAAACTTGGTGTGCCACCGCCGAAATAAATGTTTTCAATAGGCTGATTTAATTCTTCTTTTCTCAGTATTAATTCTTGACCGATGGCTTTGATGAGTTGGTCCTTGTGTTTAAGCGAAGTCGAAAAATGAAAATCACAATAATGGCAAGCTTGTTTGCAAAATGGAATATGGATGTAGATGCTAGCCAAGTTTGAAATTTTAAATGTTGAATTAAAAATTTTAAATGCAAATTTAGGATTTATGTTTCTCGCTATCGCCTAAAAAAGCTAAGAATTTAAGAGATATTATCTTATCCGTTTTTCATTATTTTTCACAAACGCCGACCAACCTGAATAGGATTTAGAGCCTTGAATTTTGCCTTGGTTATAAAAATGACAGACCGCGGCTGCGAGTCCATCGGTAGAGTCTAAATTTTTAGGTAAAGTTTTGATTTTTAGTAAGTTTTGCAGCATTCCAGCGACTTGCTCTTTGCTCGCATTACCGTTACCAGTAATGGCCATTTTTATTTTTTTAGGTGAATATTCAGTGATGGGAATTTGGCGAGATAACCCAGCAGCCATCGCTGTGCCTTGAGCGCGTCCAAGCTTGAGCATAGACTGCACATTTTTACCAAAAAAAGGTGCTTCAATAGCGATATGATCGGGATGAAAAGTTTCTATCAACTCGATGGTTCGCTCAAAAATAAGTCGCAATTTGGTGTAGTGATCGGTATATTTTTTGAGGTTAAGCTCGTTGAGTTGGAGTAACTCCATTTTTTTATCGTTGATTTTGATGACGCCAAAACCCATTATGGTAGTTCCTGGGTCAATCCCTAATATGATTTGTTCTGTGGGCAAAATGTTTTATTTATATGCAGCCGCTAATCCACAAATGTTTATCAGTTTTTTCGTGTATTCGTGGCTATTTTTAGTTTAATTTGTGTATGCCAAAGATACAAGACAAAATGCGACAGAAACTGATTTTGGGCTTAAAATATTTTGTGATGCTCGTAGGTTTTGCGTTTATGGTTTGGTCAATACAGTCTTCAAAAACTGAATTTAGCTTGTTGTCTAAACATTGGCAAACCCGACCACAAAGTATAGTTTGGGCCATCTTAATTTTGATTTCAGGTTCAATTCTAAATTGGTTTGGTGAGGTTAAAAAATGGCAAAAGCTAGTCGAGCATATTTCATTTATTGAAGCTCTAAAACAAAGCTTAATCGGTCACTGTCTATCGCTTTTTACACCTAACAAATGGGGAGAATATGGTGGAAAATGTTTGTTTTACAGAAAAGAACAATCTTCTAAAATTATCGCTTTAACAGGACTTGGTCACTTAAGTCAATTGACAATGACTTTGGGTTTTGGAACTCTTGGAGTTCTTTTGATTTATAAAAATTTTGATTTATTTGAAGTTTTTCAATTGAAATGGTCTTGGTTAATTTTATTATCATTTCTTTTAATAGGAATTGCCTTAAGTTTTAAAGTAATAAGACAAGAACTTTGGTTGATTTTGCTACAGTTTAAAAACATAAAGCCAAAGAAAATCACAACGGCTTTGTACTGGAGTGGTTTCAGATATGTGATTTTTGCGCATCAATTCTTGTTTCTTTTATGGTGTTTTGATGCAGATGTGGGTTATGTATCAGGCTTGGGTGTAATCAGTTCAGTTTATATTTTATCTTCAATTGTACCTGTTTTAGCTGTAGGTGATGCCCTTATTAAAGGCAGTGTTGCCGTGGTTTTGATGTCGTTTGTTGGCGTTTCCGTTTCTGCAGTTTTACTCACGGTTTTTTTGATGTGGATAAGCAATGTGTTACTTCCTTCTGGTTTTGGGTATTTTTGGTTGTGGTCTTGGCAACCAGCCTATTTAAAATCTAATGTATGATTTTTTTTAGTCTGCTTTTGATTTTGATTTATATGGCTGTTATGCTGTTTTATAATTATAAATTCAAAAATTTTAGAAGTTATGATTTAGATTCATTTGAAACCCAAACTCATTTTTCAATACTTATTCCTTTTAGAAATGAAGCTGAAAATTTACCGCAACTTTTAAACAGTTTAAGCGAGTTGAATTATCCTAAAGATTTATTTCAAATTTACTTAGTTGACGATCATTCCGAAGACGATTCCAAAGCCATTTGTTTTGAGCTTATTAAAAAATTAGATTTAAAAAATATCTTAGTTTTAGATAATAAAGATTTAGTAAAATCTCCTAAAAAAAGTGCAATTCTCACGGCTTTAGAACAGATTAATTCAGGCTATGTAATTACGACAGATGCAGACTGTTTGTTACCTGAATATTGGCTTTCACATTTTGACCAGTGCATACAAAAAACAAAAGCTGATTTAATTGCCGGGCCGGTTAGGATTGCAGAAGAAAGCACATTTTGGCAAAAGTTTCAAGTTCTGGATTTGATGAGTTTGCAGGTGATAGGTTTAAGTAGTTTTAAAACTAAAAATCCCTTGATGTGCAATGCGGCAAATTTGGCTCATAAGGTCAAAACACTAAAAAGTTTAAATGCTTTTGACAGCCATCAACAACATATCAGTGGCGATGATATTTTTACGCTTCAAGCCTTTCATCAAGCTGGAAAATTGACGAAAGCTATTGTTCATCCAGAGGCTGTGGTATGGACAAAAGCACAGCAAAGTTTTAAAGATTTAACTCAACAACGCATTCGCTGGGCATCAAAAGCTAAGCATTATCAAAACAAAACTTTGGTTGGTTTAGGGGTTTTGGTGTTTTTAACCAATTTGATTTTAGTTTTGAGTATAGGTTTTGCTTTGATTTTTGAAAGTTTCACAACTGGATTTTGGTTGTTGTGGATTTTAAAATTAATTGCTGATTTTATAATTTTAAAAACAGGTAATCAATTTTTTAAAACAGGTTTGTGCTCCAAAGATTATTTCTTTTTATTGATGGTTTATCCTTTTGTTAGTGTGTATTTTGCGGTTTTGTCCTTCGGAGGAAAATTTAAGTGGAAAGGCAGATTGTATAAGATTTAGTATTCTGTTTTAACAATCAGTGTCGCTGCCTTGATTCCAAATTTCGAGAGTTTTTTTGACAAAAGTATCGAGTTGTGTTTCTGAAATTTCAACATTTTTCTTAACTCTTATACAGCCTTTACCGAGATCAAAATCTTTCAATAATTCTTGTCCTTTTTCAACTTTTTTAATGGTGCCAACATATAAACTGACATAGTTTTTTTGAGCGTTTAGGTGAAATATATTTTTGCCATTTTTCCCAAAAGCTAACATTTTATATTCTATATTTTCTTTTAAGTCTGGGTCGTGTTTTATTATTAATTCACGAATTTGTATGAGTTTTTCTTTTCTCCAGTCTGGCTCAAGATGTTCTAAATATTCAGTTGGAGTTTTGACGTTGTATTGCATAGTAATACCAAATATATTATATAATAAGACAAATAAAAAGTTTCTACTCGCCTTACTTGTCGTTAAAAAAATAAAACGTAGCTAAGGCTATGCTTGATTTTTTATGCCTTGATTAAGCCAAGTATAATTCAATTTCTTTTAATCTCATTTTATAAATCATTTGGTATAATTTCTAATTAGATTTTACACTTAAGATGACGGGTAATTCTAACTTAACACCAACTGGAATACCTCGTTTTTGTGCAGGATAAATTTGAGGGGCTTGATCAAAAATGTGTTGAAAGGTTTTATTCACATCTATTTTAGAGCTGAGAGATTCTAACTGTATAACACCTGTTTTACTGATTTTTAAATGAAGGTTCAGCGTGTCATTTTCAGAAATATCAAGGTCTAAAGTGTCTAAGTAAGGCTTGAGCCATTGGTGTAAATTCCGTTCAAAACAAGATTGTTGAACTTCACGTGTAGCCGTTTCATCACAAGTTTTAAACAGTGGGAAGCGGTCAACTTCTTCAAAGTTTATAGTTTTTAGCTCTTTTTGAGCAATATCTTTAGCATCTACTTTTTTAAAGTTACTTTGTTTGCAAGACCAAAACAAAGTGAGAATTAAAATATACACCAAAAATTTCATGGGGTAAAAATAAGCATTCTGTGAAGAAATTAAATCAGGCACAAAGCTTTATGTCTGTTTTTGTTTAATATTTTCGGATATTTGCAAAATAATTAAAGACAATGACCGAAGGCAATTTTGTAGACTATGTTAAAATTCACCTCAATTCAGGAAATGGCGGCAGAGGTTCTGCGCATTTGCGAAGAGAAAAATATATTCCTAAAGGCGGTCCAGATGGCGGTAATGGCGGTCGTGGCGGCCATGTCATTGTTAAAGCGAATAAAAATTTATGGACGCTTTTTCATCTTAAATTTAAACGCCACATTCGCGCTGAACACGGTGGTAATGGTGGCAAGCAAACCAGCACCGGCGCTGATGGTCAAGACCAATATATTGAAGTCCCACTTGGGACTGTTATTCGTGACACCGAAACTCAAACAGTCATTAAAGAGTTGACCGAAGATGGACAAGAATTTATTGCAGCCAAAGGTGGCAAAGGCGGTTTGGGAAATTCTTATTATAAAAGTTCTACCAATCAAACACCTCGCTACGCACAAACTGGCATAGAAGGTGAAGAAAAAGATATTACCTTAGAACTTAAAATTTTAGCAGATGTTGGTTTAGTTGGGTTTCCAAATGCAGGAAAATCGACTTTACTTTCAGTCATTACCGCAGCAAAGCCCAAAATAGCTGATTATGAATTTACCACATTAAAACCCAATTTGGGAATTGTTAAATACAGAGAATTCAAAACTTTTGTGATTGCTGATATTCCTGGAATTATTGAAGGTGCCGCTGAAGGAAAAGGTCTTGGTCATCGGTTTTTAAGACATATTGAGCGCAATTCTACTTTACTTTTCCTAATTCCAGCCGATGCCAAAGACATCAAAAAAGAATATGATATTTTACTTGATGAATTAAAACGCTACAACCCTGAATTGTTAGATAAAGACCGTTTAGTAGCTATCTCCAAAAGTGATATGCTCGATCAAGAATTACAGCAAGAATTAAACAACGAGTTGAAAAAATCTTTTAAAAATATTCCTTATTTGTTTATTTCATCCGTGGCTCAACAAGGTTTACAGGATTTAAAAGATAGACTTTGGGGGATGTTAGCCCCCTAACCCCCAAAAGGGGAATTTAATACTGTAATGCTGAAATATATTTAGCGTGAAAGTTCAGGAGAAAAATTTATTCAAATTGACACATTACTACATTTATAAATTGGTATATTAATAATTGTTATACCCACTCTTTCAATTCATCAAAATCTAATCCGCCGTAATTGCCACTACTCATCAACAATAAAATATGATTATCAAAATGTTTGGCTTTGAGAAAAGCTTTAAAATCTTCAGCGTTAGTATAAACACTTAAATCGTCTCGATTAAAGGCTTCCTGAATTTGATCTTTTGTCAATTCTGGCATTTGCTTAATTTCTAAAGCTTTTTTTGAATAAAATATCACAACCTCGTCTGCTTTGTCTAAAGTTTTGTGGTATTCTTTTAAAAATGAAGCTGTAAGACTACTGTAAGTGTGCAATTCAAAACACACCAATAAAGTTTTATTTGGAAATTGCGCTTTTACTGCTTTAGTTGTTGCCTCTACTTTTGAAGGGCTGTGTGCATAATCTTTAAAAACTTGACATCTCGGGGTTTTTATGACTTCTTCTAAGCGTTTTGAAGCGCCTTTAAAACTGGCAATGGCTTCGTAAAAATCATCTTCATCGACGCCCATATGTTGGCAAATCCATTTGGCGCCAGCTATGTTTTGTAAGTTGTGTTCACCAAAAACCTCGATTGGCATCGGACCTTCATTGGTTTCAAGATAAGTCATGCCATCTTCTATTTGATATTCTGGAATGTTGTAAGCATGCTTGCGCGTAGGTTTTGTGGTGTTTAAAGCAATGTCTTTTAAAAGCTCATCACCTTCATTATATACCAAAGTGCTACCGTTGGTCATAGATTCTACAAAGTCTTCAAATTGTTTTTTATAAACATCAAAATCAGGAAAAACGTTAACATGATCCCAAGCAATTCCACTAATCAGAGCAATATTAGGTTGATACCATAAAAATTTAGGCTTAGGGTCAATAGCAGAAGATAAATACTCGTCGCCTTCAAGCAAAATAAAATCGTTTTCTTCAGTTAAATGTACCATATTATCAAACCCATCAAGTTGGGCACCAACCATAAAGTCTGTGGGTTTGTCGTGATAATTTAACACGTGCAAAATCATAGATGTAATTGTGGTCTTACCATGAGAGCCTGCAATAACTACTCGGGTTTTCTTTTTAGAATGTTCAAATAAATACTCGGGATAGGAGTAAATTTTAAGATCCAACTCTTGAGCCTTCACCAACTCAGGGTTATCAGGTTTGGCATGCATACCCAGAATGACCAGATCGATATCATTTGAAATTTGCTCAGGATGCCAACCCATTTTATTAGGTAAAATGTCGTGTTGGTTTAGTCTTGAATAAGAAGGCTCAAAAATCTCATCGTCGCTTCCGGTTACAGTTTCCCCTTTAAGTTTTAAGGCAATGGCTAAATTGTGCATAGCGCTTCCACCAATGGCTATAAAATGAATATGCATAGTTGTTGTAAATTAAAACAACAAATATAAAGAATTAGAGTTGCTGTATGCGTTTCAATTCTGTTTTTGCTTGAATAGAATCTGGGTTATGAGCTAAAGCTTGAGTTAAACAAAATTTAGCTTCATCGATTTGACCGGATTTGTGATGTAATTTTGCTTTCAAAACCAGTGCTTTATCAAATGTAATTTGTGATGAACTGTGATTTTCAATAAATAAATCAATGTTTTTTAAAGCTTCATTTAGGTTTGAATTGGACTGCAAAGCAATTTCCGCATATCGGTAATTGAAGTCAATGAGGTTTAAATTTTGAATAGCGTCTTTGGTCGTCAATAATGCTTTATCATAATGACTATTTTTATAATAAAGATCTATTAATTTGTTATAGCAAGTTTTAGAACCACCAATTTCAACCGCTTGTTTGAAGTGTTTTTCAGCAGAATTAAAATCATCTTGATAATCAGCAATTCTACCATAAGCTAATTCGCCATCAACAGGGCTGATGTTTTGAAGCTGTGATGCAAAATTTTTAGCTTTGTCAATACTACCTCCAATGACACCTGGTAGCTCTAAATACAGTTCGAGTAAAGCCCAACGCACATCAATATGTTTGGGGTCTAAATCAGCAGAACGATTTAAGTATTTCTTGACATCACTAAGTAAAAATAAGGCTGTAAATTTATCAGAACTTTTAGCTTTCATTCCTATTGAACCGCCATATTTATAATTGTAATCTGCATTATTAGGTTTTTCCTCCAATAAATATTCAAAAATTTCTATAGCTTTATCCCATTTTTTTTGAGCAGCATAAGTATCACCTAAATATTCTTGAGCTTTAAAATTATTAGGGTTTTGGTTGATGATTGCTTTAAACTGAACTTCAGCTTTCGAATAATTTTGATGATCAAAATTAGCAATAGCTTTATCTATCTGATTTTGTGCAGATAAAATCAAAGGAAAAAACAATATAACAAAACATATATTTCTCATTGGAACAAATATATTCAAAACCTTAAGAAAGGGTTTTTTAAAAATAAATATTTGGGAATAGGTTAACGAAATCCAAATCATTATCTTCTGAAGAAATTAAAATTAAATATTTAACTAATTCAATCTTTCTTTAAAGTCATTAATGATACCACCTTTAAGCAAAACCTGAATTTGTCTTTCACTCATGGTATGTTTAGCCTTGATTTGTTTTTCTTCACCTGAAGCTTTAATCAGTTTGATATTAATTTCACCGCCATTTTTAACTTGTTCAATCATATTCTCAAGTGATATTTCATCGCCTTGCTCAATCTCGTTATAATCAGACTCGTCTATAAATTCAAGGGGTAGAATCCCAAAATTTATCATATTTTGCCATGCGATTCGTGCATAATTCTTGGCTAAAACGGCTATTTGACCTAAATATTTAGGAGCTAAAGCTGCATGCTCTCTACTCGAACCTTGCGCATAATTTTCGCTCGCTACAACAATATGACCACCATGACTGTCTTTAGATTCTAAAGCACGATTGTAAAAAGTATCATCTATTACTGTAAAAGAATACTTGCTAATTTCAGGAAGATTACTTCTAAACGGCAAAACTTCTGCGCCAGCCTTAAGAATTTCATCAGTAGAAATATTGTCGCCCATTTTTAATAAGACAGGAACGCGATAGTTGTCTTGTAATTCTGGTATTTCAGGCAAACTTTTAATGTTTTCGCCTTTTTCAAGTTTAACAGATTCGTTATCATCTATCGGCGCAACAAGCATTTCTCGATTAATCAATTCGTAAGTTGGGTATTCAAATTTTGGATAAGACATATTTTGTGTTTTTTCCAAAGTTCGAGGATCGGTTATTTTACCTGTTAAAGCCGATGCCGCAGCAGTTTCTGGACTACACAAATGCACTTGATCATCTTTTGTACCGCTTCTGTCGGGGAAGTTTCTTGGCATAGTTCGTAAACTGATGGTTCCGCTCGCTGGCGCTTGACCCATACCTATACAACCCATGCAACCCGATTGGTGATACCGAGCTCCTGACTTTATTAAATTTGCAAAAGCTCTATTTTCAATCATATTTTGCATAACTTGGCGAGAAGTTGGGTTGATATCAAAACTCACTTCTGGACTTACACTTTTGCCTTCAACAATCTTTCCGGCTATCCAAAAATCGCGTAATCCTGGATTGGCTGATGATCCTATAACCACTTGACTAATGGGTTTTCCTGCAACTTCTTCAACTGGAACAACATTGCCAGGGCTGGTTGGTAAAGCGATTAGCGGCACTAAATCATCTAAAACAATTTCTTCGTGATATTGGTATTCGCAACCTTCATCGGCTTTTATTTCAGTCCAATCGTCTTCTCTTTCTTGAGATTTTAAAAACTTTTTGGTTTCTTCATCACTTGGAAATACCGTTGTTGTAGCTCCAAGCTCAGCGCCCATATTAGCAATAACATGCCTGTCCATCGCACTTAAATGTTTCAATCCATCGCCGTAATATTCAATGATTTTACCTACACCACCTTTAACATCATGACGACGAAGCATTTCTAAAATCACATCTTTTGCACTTACCCAATCTGGTAATTTACCTGTTAACTTTACGCCCATCACTTCAGGCATTTTTACATAATAAGGCTTTCCTGCAATGGCGGCAGCGACATCAAGACCGCCAGTTCCAATAGCTAACATACCCAAAGAACCTGCTGCACAAGTATGCGAGTCTGAGCCTACCATAGTTTTGCCAGGTTTACCAAATCTTTCCATATGAACAGGGTGACTCACTCCATTTCCAGGACGACTGAACCACAACCCAAATCGTTGTGCGGCAGATTTTAAAAATCGATGATCGTCTGCATTTTTAAAATCGGTTTGTAATAGGTTGTGATCTACATATTGAACTGCAACTTCGGTTTTAGCTCGATCTAAATTCATCGCTTCAAGTTCAAGTTGAACCAGTGTTCCAGTAGCATCTTGTAAAAGCGCATGATCTATCTTTAAACCAATTTCATTTCCAACCTTTAATTCACCTTCAATGAGGTGAGTCTCTATCAACTTTTGTGTTACGTTTAAATTTGCCATAAATATTTTTGTCTTAAAATATTATTATAAAATGTTGAAAACAAAAGAATAACATAATTTTAAAAGTATTCCTCAGCAAATACACAAACGTTTAAATCAATTCTAAATTAAATTTAAAAACAGCCTTAAAGTTGGCAAATAGTGGTTTTAAACTTATTTTTGGTGTCAAATAAAAAATATTTATAATGGGAGGAATTATTAAGTCTTCAATTGCCAGAAAAGTTGCTATGGCTTTATCAGGTTTATTTTTGGTTGTTTTTTTAGCTCAACACTTTACCATTAATATCACTTCAGTTATTAGTCCTGACACATTTAACGAATGGTCTCACTTTATGGGAACCAATATTTTGGTTCAAGCTGTTTTGCAACCTGTCTTGATTTTTGGCGTTATTTTTCACTTTGTGATGGGTTTTGTTTTAGAAATTCAAAACAGGAAAGCCAGAGGTGATGTTGGCTATTCTTTATTTAAAGGTTCAGCTAATTCAAGTTGGTTTTCAAGAAACATGTTGATTTCAGGAATTGTAATTTTACTCTTTTTGGGACTTCACTTTTATGATTTCTGGATTCCAGAAATTGTAACTAAGTATGTAGAAGGCGATATGTCTGGTATGCATAATGGAGAATTTAGATATTACGAAGAAACAGTTGCTAAATTTGCTGGTCAACCTTTAAGAACTGGAATTTATGTTCTGGCTTTCATTTTCTTGATCTTTCACCTTTTACACGGTTTTTCATCGGCCTTTCAGTCTGTTGGGTTCAACAATAAATACTCTAAAGCTTTAAAAACTTTTACCAAAGCTTTTGCAATTGTTATTCCATTAGGATTCGCTTTTATTGCTATATTTCACTACGTAACACATTTATAATTTTAGATCATGTCAAAATTAGATGCCAAAATACCAGAAGGACCATTAAAAGATAAATGGACTAAACATAAAAACGATATTGACCTTGTCAACCCTGCCAACAAACGTAACATTGATATCATCGTTATAGGGACAGGTTTGGCTGGTGCTTCTGCTGCTGCCACATTAGCCGAATTAGGCTATAATGTCAAAACATTTTGCTTTCAGGATTCGCCACGACGAGCACACTCTATTGCAGCTCAAGGCGGAATTAATGCTTCAAAAAATTATCAAGGTGATGGCGATTCTGATTACAGACTTTTCTACGATACAGTAAAAGGTGGTGACTACCGCTCGCGAGAAGCTAATGTTTATCGTCTCGCAGAAGTTTCAGGAAATATCATTGACCAATGTGTTGCACAAGGTGTTCCATTTGCCAGAGAATACGGTGGCTTACTTGATAATCGTTCTTTTGGTGGGGTTTTGGTATCTAGAACTTTTTATGCCAAAGGACAAACTGGCCAACAACTTTTACTCGGTGCGTATTCTGCAATGAATAGGCAAATTAACCGTGGAAAAATAAAATCTTACACACGTCACGAAATGATGGATGTGGTGCTGATTGATGGCAAAGCAAGGGGAATTATTGCCCGAGATATGATTAGTGGTGAAATAGAAAGACATTCTGCTCATGCTGTGGTTTTAGCTTCTGGTGGTTATGGTAATGTTTTCTTTTTATCGACGAATGCTATGGGAAGTAATGTGACTGCCGCTTGGCGTGCACATAAAAAAGGCGCCTTTTTTGCCAATCCGTGTTTCACACAAATTCACCCCACTTGTATTCCTGTTTCTGGAGAATTGCAATCTAAATTGACATTAATGTCTGAGTCTTTGAGAAATGACGGTCGAATTTGGGTGCCTGCAAAAAAAGAAGATGCCGAAGCCATAAGAGCAGGAAAACTTAAACCCACTGAAATTCCAGAAGAAGACAGAGACTATTATCTTGAAAGACGTTATCCAGCCTTTGGAAACTTAGTGCCACGCGATGTCGCCTCAAGAGCAGCGAAAGAACGTTGCGATGCTGGATTTGGAGTTAATAAAACTGGTGAAGCCGTTTATCTGGATTTTTCATCAGCTATTGAACGTTATGGCAAAGAAAAAGCTTTTAGCTCTGGAATTGACAATCCAACAAAAGAACAAATTAAGAAGTTTGGTGATGAAGCCATTGAAAATAAGTATGGAAACTTATTTGAAATGTATGAAAAAATCATAGATCAAAATCCATATCAAACACCTATGATGATTTATCCTGCTGTTCATTACACTATGGGTGGACTTTGGGTAGATTACAATTTAATGACTACTATTCCGGGTTGTTATGCCGCTGGTGAAGCCAATTTCTCTGATCACGGTGCTAACCGACTTGGGGCATCTGCCTTAATGCAAGGTTTAGCTGATGGATACTTTGTCTTGCCTTATACCATTGGTGACTATTTATCTGATGATATTCAAACAGGCAAAATTCCTACAGATCACAAAGCTTTTGACGAAGCTGAAAGTGCTATCAAAGATCAACTTCAAAAATTCATTGATGTTAAGGGCGATACACCTGTTGATGATTTCCATAAAAAACTTGGAAAAATTATGTGGAACAAATGTGGAATGGCGAGAAATGAAAAAGATTTAAAATCAGCTATTAAAGAAATAGCAGAATTGAGAGAAGAATTTTACAGC
This sequence comes from Bacteroidales bacterium, assembly GCA_041694175.1. Lineage (GTDB taxonomy): Bacteria > Bacteroidota > Bacteroidia > Flavobacteriales > Flavobacteriaceae > Psychroflexus. The sequence continues at coordinate 4,807 of JASMTR010000087.1, read as the reverse complement.
AATGTTCGAGTGCCTGGACAAGTCAACGCCAAAAATGCTGAATTGGAAAAAGCGGCTCGTGTGGCTGATTTCTTAGAATTAGGAGAGTTGTTTGCTAAAGACGCCCTCCATAGAAATGAATCTTGCGGTGGTCACTTTAGAGATGAATACCAAACACCTGAAGGTGAAGCCTTAAGAGATGACGAAAACTTTAGATATGTTGCTGCTTGGGAATATAAAGGTGAACCAAAAGATGCTGTTCTGCATAAAGAACAATTAGTTTACAAAAATATTGAACTCAAAACGAGAAGTTATAAATAACCAAAAAATTGTATTGAAATGAAACTTACACTGAAAATTTGGAGACAAGAAAACTCAAATACAAAAGGTCGTTTTGAGACCTATAATATAGATGATGTAGAAGGCGATATGTCTTTCTTAGAAATGCTTGATGTTTTAAATGATGGTTTAGTCAGAGAAGGCAAAGAACCTGTAGAATTTGATCACGACTGTAGAGAAGGTATTTGCGGAACTTGCTCTCTACAAATCAACGGCGAACCACACGGACCAGGTAACAGAGTAACGACTTGTCAACTTCATATGCGAAGTTTTAAAGATGGAGACACTATCGTGATTGAACCCTTTAGAGCAAGAGCCTTTCCAATCGTAAAAGATTTAATTGTAGACCGTTCTGCTTTTGATAGAATACAACAAGCTGGCGGATTTATTTCTGTGAATACTTCTGGAAATACTATTGATGCCAATAGCACACCTATTGAAAAAGAAAAAGCAGATATGTCTTTTGACGCGGCAACTTGCATTGGTTGTGGCGCTTGTGTAGCAGCTTGTAAAAATGCTTCTGCGATGTTGTTTACCTCTGCCAAAGTATCTCAATTTGCCCTTTTACCACAAGGTGAAGTTGAAGCTTCTGAGCGTGTGATGCACATGGTCAACCAAATGGATAAAGAAGGGTTTGGCAATTGCACCAACACTGGTGCTTGTGAAATTGAATGTCCTAAAGGCATTTCTCTTGAAAACATTGCTAGAATGAACAGAGAATATTTATCGGCTTCTGTAGCTGGATAATTTTGATTTGAAAATTAATTTTGACCTCAAAGATTTGTATTCGACTTAATCTTTGAGGTTTTTTATTGCTTGATAATTTTCTTATTGACTGATCCATTAGAGGTTTTAATTGTAACAATATAAATCCCTTGTCGTAAATTGCTTACATTAAGTTGGTTATTTTCTAAACTGTCTTGTTTTAAAACAATTCTCCCGCTTAAATCATAAATAAGAAGCTCTTGGATATTTGTTTGATTACTTTCAAAAAACAGATTATTGACAACAGGATTAGGATATATTTTTACATTTTGTCTTAAAAACTCCTCTTGACTTAACAAATTATCATAAAATGTGGCTACGCTACCTTCGCCGTTAGTGATGTCAAGATAAATTGTGTTGTTTAGGGTTGTAAATGTGTAAGTAAAGGGGTTATTAATCACATCATTTTGTTGATCACTATATAGAAAATTATCAGCCATAAATAAAGAGGCTTCACTTGCATTTCCAAATGTCAAAGTAATAAATGATATTGTAAAAGTATTTGTTGAGCTAAAAGTAAGATCTTCAGCCAATATACTATTAAATGCACCAAAAGAAAATTCATAAAAACCATTAAGATTATTAAAGTTTATAAAATCAACATTTATATCATTACCATTTTGATCTTGTGGATAGTTAGGTGTGAAAGTTTCATTATCTGTATCTATCTGTTCTAACTTCCAGTTATGACTAAACAGGTTAGGATTTTGGGAAAAAACTATGTTAATTACCATCATTAGCAGTAAAGTAAAATAAGCTTTCATAATTTTAGTTTTTAATTAAGTTATGTGTATCTAAAATTTGTCCTCCTGAAATCAAATTGACAATATATTGTCCGGAGCTTAAGTTTGTAAGGTCTAAATCTACACTATCTATAGAATTATCTAAGATATAATTATAAAATGTACCATTTGTAATGTGAGTGAGTTTTATAATGGAGTCTAAAGAATGATCTGCTAATCTTTTTTGTGAAGTGGGCTGAAGCAAATCGGGTGTTTTTTCTTCAACATAATAATACTGAACTTCAGGCAATGTGGTTTGTGCATAAACTCCTAAATGTATCATTATTAGAAGTATTAAAATAGCGCAAAACTTAAGTTTGTACTTGTTGCGTTGTTTCCATAATAAATGACTTGATATCAAATATTAACTATATTTTAATAAAATACAAGTTTTAAATGTTAAAATATTATATGTTATCAAAAATAAATGTTGTTTCCTGTGTGTTTTTTTAGTAAAAGTTCAACATATTTCTTCAACCCCGCATTAGGGATTTCTGCCCCAGGCAGACAGGGCAGAGGAAATCATTTTGTGAGGCACGAACAAAATATTGGAACGGAAAGCCCGACTCCCGCATTAGGCGGGAGAAACGCCCAAAATGAAATGCATTTTAATGTGAAATTATTTAGTGTATTCTTGTTTTAAGATTTTAATGTCTTTTATAGCTTGTTCGATTTCTTCTAGGTTGGTGCCGTCGTAGATACCACGTATCCGCTTTTCTTTATCAATTAAGACGAAGTTTTCGGTATGAATCATATCGTATTTTCCGCCGTCGCCAGTGGTTTTGGTGGTGAAATAAGATTGGCGGGCTAACTTGTAAATCTCTTTTTTAGGACCAGTTACAAGATGCCATTTCCCTTTAATGGCATTGTGCTCATCAGCATATTTTTTTAAACGTTCAACATCATCTATTTGAGGTGTTACTGAATGAGAAAGTAACATTACTTCATCGTCATTTTTAAAGGCAGCTTGAATTTGCTCCATATGTTTTGTCATAATAGGGCAAATGGTTTGACAGGTGGTAAAAAAGAAGTCTGTAATGTAAATTTTGTCTTTGAAATTGTCTTGCGTTATGGTATCGCCGTATTGGTTGATAAGTTCGAAATCGCTTATTTTGTGATATTTTCTAACCCGTTGTAAAGAAGAGTCGACAAGTTCTTTGGTAAATTCGTTAGGTTGATAGACTTTAAGCCTTGGCTCAGGTTTGTATAAATTATAGATAATGCTAATGATGATGATTGATAGGATAAACATCACCACAGCAATAAATTTATATCTTGAAAAAAACTTAAGCATTCTTATTTTTTACAAAGATAACTAATGCTTGAACGAGTTTGCGTCTATAAAATCCTCAATATTTTGTTAAGTTGAAAATTTAAAAATAGCATATTTTTATATGCAACTTTAAAAGTCTATTTTTGTCAACTTTTTGATATAAAATTTTTATGGAAACCTTTTGGATAAAAGCTGCTCAGCTTATTTTAAGTTTATCAATCTTAGTCGTCTTACACGAATTAGGTCACTTTATACCTGCAAAACTATTTAAAACTAAAGTTGAAAAATTTTATCTCTTTTTTGATGTTAAGTTTTCTTTGTTTAAAAAGAAAATAGGCGACACTGTTTATGGAATTGGTTGGTTACCTCTTGGGGGTTATGTGAAAATTGCCGGAATGATAGATGAAAGTATGGATAAAGAACAAATGGCCAAACCACCTCAGCCGTGGGAATTTAGAAGTAAACCGGCTTGGCAACGATTGATTATCATGCTCGGTGGTGTTACGGTAAACATCATAGTGGGAATTGTTATTTATATTATGGTGCTTTTTGTTTGGGGCACAGATTATATTCCGAAAGAAAATTTAGACAATGGTTTAGCGGTTAACGAAGTTTTATATGAATACGGTTTTCAAGATGGAGATGTTATTTTGAGCATAGACGGTGAGCCGTTAAAAAATCAACCTGAAGTCAATAAGTATTTGATGTTGAGAGATGTCAGCAAAATAAAAGTTGAGCATCCTGATGGAAATACAGAAACCATAAGTTTACCTGAAGATATCGGCAGTCAATTATTTCAAAAAGGGGTGATGTTTCCTTTTAGCCTCAAGTTAGAACCTATTATAGATTCGGTTTTGCCTAATGAACCTGGTCAAAGGGCTGGTTTGGCAAAAGGTGATAAGCTTTTGTCAGTTGATGGAAAATCAACACCTTACTGGGATGATTTTACAAAAGCTGTTGCAGAAGCAAAATCAGATACCATTCAGTTGACTTATATCAATTCAGATTTAGATAAAATGACTTCTGAAATTGTTTTAAATGAAGACAAGAAAATAGGCATTGCTGTTCAAAATTCATTGGCTGATCGTTTTGAGCACAAAAGTTTTTCTCTCGGTGAAAGTATTAGTTCTGGAATTAGTTATGGCTATTGGACTTTAAGAGATTATATAGCACAGTTTAAATACGTTTTTACCAAAAAAGGCGCTACTCAAGTCGGCGGTTTTGGAGCAATTGGCAGTTTATTTCCACCTGCTTGGGATTGGCAATCCTTTTGGATGACCACGGCTTTGATTTCAATCATTTTAGCCTTTATGAATATTTTGCCCATTCCTGCATTAGATGGTGGACACGTGGTCTTTTTACTTTACGAAATGGTCAGTGGCAGAAAGCCCAATGAAAAAGTTTTAGAATATGCTCAAATGATAGGGTTCTTTTTGCTGATAGCTTTAGTGCTTTTTGCTAATGGTAATGATATTTATCGCTTTGTGTTTAAAGAATAATTTGAATTTTTTTCTGAAAAATTGAAAAATATGTTTTTGGTAATTAAAAATTAAATTATATTTGCACTCGCAAAATTCCTCCTTAGCTCAGTTGGTTAGAGTCCCGTACATACGGGATTAATCAGAGGAGCTGGTGAGATTGAAATAAAAGAGTTAAATTCCTCCTTAGC
>JASMTR010000086.1:0-5499 GCA_041694175.1 Bacteroidales bacterium | reverse complement strand
ATTAATTTATACAATGAAATAAGATTACATTTATCTTTAGACTTCAAAACACCAAATTATGTGCATCAAAATGCAGCTTAAATTTAATTATTAACCTGTAGCCATATTTCAGGACGAGACACTACAAAATATATTTTTTTAATTTATAGGTTCACCCATTTTTTGACTAATTAAGTTGAAGAAATTTTTTGGTGGAATTTTGATTAATCCGAATTGATGTGCTTATCACGAAAAAAACTGCAAATAATATAAAATTAATTTGACTGCAAATCTTAAACGAAAACTGACAAAATTGAAACCAATGTAAAATTCGATGAATTAATTGAAATTTAATCACAAAACTTAAATATCGAAGTGATTAACTTTTTTGCAAGGAAAACAGTGAATGAATTAAAGCGACGACGAATGATTCAAAGTCGACAATAAAAGCTAAACTTCATTGAAATTTGATAAAACGAAAATGATGCTGAATTTGACACGTGGAAAGAAAAAAATGGGTGCGAAAGGTTTGGGCTTTTTTCTGCAAAAGCAAACTCCTACTCGACCGCTACAGGTAACAATGTGTATCATTAATGGCTGAGTTTGGTCGAAACTTTAAGGTTTGTGATTTTTTTCTATCTTTACAAATGAAAACAAAAATGTGTAGAGTTTTTGCAAGCCACTAATGATACACGAGACCGTTATCTGCAAGCAAAAATAAACAATGAAACACACATATCACATACACGGAATGACTTGCAACGGTTGTCGTACTCACGTAGAAGAAACATTTTCTAAAGTGGAAGGTGTTTCAAAAGCAACAGTCAATTTAGAAAAGGTAGAAGCTACAATTGAAATGGAATCGCATATTCCTATAGAAACATTTCAAGAAGCCTTAAAAAATGATGGCGGGAGATACAGTATTCATAAACAAGGTGAACATCATCACCATTTAGAAGATAAAAAGGAAAACCAACCAAAAGCAAAAGGTACAGGTACATTTTATTGTCCTATGCATTGCGAAGGCGATAAAACTTATGATAAAGCAGGAGATTGTCTTGTTTGCGGAATGGATTTGGTCGAAGAACAAAATCTAACAACAGCTACAACAGAACAATGGACGTGTCCAATGCACCCAGAAGTTGTAAAGGATGAAGCAGGTTCGTGTCCTATTTGCGGTATGGATTTAGTACCAATTCAACTAGATGTTTCAGCAGAAGAAAAAACCTATAAAAAATTATTGAAGAAGTTTTGGATAGCAACTGCATTCACATTGCCAATATTCTTAATAGCTATGAGCGAAATGCTCAATAACAATCCATTGTACGATATAATGGAACAGAAATATTGGAATTGGATTCAGTTCGCATTATCTATTCCAGTAGTATTCTATGCTACTTGGATGTTCTTTGAACGTGCTTATAGAAGTATAAAAACGTGGAATCTCAATATGTTCACACTAATTGGGATTGGTGCAGGTGTAGCTTGGTTATTTAGCGTTTTTGGCATGTTATTTCCAGATGTATTTCCGGCACAGTTTAAAACTGAATCAGGTGCTGTGCACGTTTATTTTGAAGCAGCAACGGTTATTCTAACCTTGGTGCTTTTAGGACAGTTGTTAGAAGCTCGTGCGCACAGTAAAACCAATTCAGCAGTAAAAGAACTGTTGAAATTAGCACCTAATAAAGCTATAAAAATTGTAGATGGAGAAGAAGTTGAAGTCAGTATAGATAAGATAGAATTAAATGATATTCTAAAAGTGAAACCAGGAGATAAAATTCCTGTGGATGGTGTTATAACTGAAGGCGAAACAACTATTGACGAATCTATGATTACAGGAGAACCTATTCCTGTAAACAAATCTCAAGAAGATAAAGTAAGTAGCGGAACAATTAATGGGAATCAAACCTTTTTAATGAAAGCTGAAAAAGTAGGAAGTGACACGCTTTTATCACAAATCATTCATATGGTTAATGATGCAAGCAGAAGTCGCGCACCTATTCAAAATTTAGCAGATAAAGTTTCAGGTTATTTTGTGCCAGTTGTAGTTCTTATTTCTATTGTCACATTTATTGTATGGTCTATTTGGGGACCAGAACCAGCTTATGTGTATGCATTTGTGAATGCAATTGCAGTACTAATCATTGCGTGTCCTTGTGCTTTAGGTTTAGCAACACCAATGTCTGTAATGGTTGGTGTGGGTAAAGGTGCTCAATGTGGTGTATTGATTAAAAATGCTGAAGCTCTTGAAAAAATGGATAAGGTAGATACGCTTATCGTTGACAAAACAGGAACAATTACCGAAGGAAAACCTACAGTTGAAACCGTTGGTGCTTTTGGTGATACCTTAAATGAAAATGAGGTGCTACAGTACATCGTTTCACTAAACATTAATAGCGAACATCCTTTGGCAGAAGCTACCGTTAAATACGGAAAACAGAAGAATGCTGAAATATTAAAGTCCGAAGATTTTAGTGCTGTTACTGGAAAAGGTGTTGAAGCTAAAATTGGTGGTAAAAAGGTAGCATTAGGTAATCCTAAAATGATGGAATATGCCAAGGCAGACATTACATCTAAAATGAAAGACGAAGCGAAATCTTACCAAAAACAAGGAAAAACAGTTTCTTATTTGTCAATAGATGAAACCGTTGTTGGATATGTAGTTATAGGCGATAAAATTAAAGAAACAAGTGCTAAAGCGATTAAAGCTCTTCAAGATAAAGGCATTGATGTTATTATGCTAACAGGTGATAATCAAGATACAGCACAAGCAGTAGCATCAGAGCTTAATCTCGCAGATTTTAAAGCCAGTATGTTACCAGAAGATAAACTGAAAGAAGTAGAAAAACTGCAAGAAAAAGGAAAAGTGGTTGCAATGGCAGGTGATGGTATTAATGATGCACCAGCATTGACAAAAAGTGATGTAGGTATTGCAATGGGTACAGGAACAGATGTAGCGATAGAAAGTTCAATGATTACGTTAGTAAAAGGTGATTTACACGGCATTGTAAAAGCTAGAAATTTAAGCAATGCTGTGATGAAAAACATTAAACAAAATCTTTTTTTTGCACTTATTTACAACACTTTAGGTGTGCCAATAGCAGCAGGTGTTTTATTCCCATTTTTCGGAATATTATTATCACCAATGATTGCAGCATTAGCAATGAGTTTTAGCTCTTTTTCGGTAATAGCAAATGCATTACGATTACGGACAAAAAATATAGATTGATTAATTAAAAGCCAGCAGATAACAATGTATATAAAAAATAGGCGAAACAGAAATAAATTCAAGTACTTTGAATCGTGTCAAAGTATGTGCTTAACCGAAAATTTAGTGCTTCGAAATTGCCTACTTTTCATATACTAGACCGTTAGCGGGCACCTAAAAAAATGTATCGTCCTAAAATAGGTTGACTAAAAAATTAAACACTTTTAGCACCTATGGAAACACCAAAGAATAAATGGGAAGAACTTTAAGAAGAATAAAAACACATCGAAAGGCGAAGCAACTGATAAATAGCTTCTATGATAATGACTCGCATTGCCTTATCATTCATTATTCTTGCGAGAGTTTTTATGATATTAAAGATGGAAAGACACCAAGAATAACATCAATAGCTGTAAGATATTTGACAACAGCACAAACAAAGTCATTCTCAATTCACAAGGTAGCTGAACTAAAACAAATCCCAATTGACCAAATCAACGAAAAGTATGACCAACTTGAAAAGGAGATGCTAAAAGAGTTTTTCAAGTTTGTAAAAGAACATAAAGATTATAATTGGATACATTGGAATATGCGAGATATTAACTACGGCTTTGAAGCACTTAAATATCGAGCGACAATATTAGGAGCAACGACCTACGACATTAAGGACGAAAATAAATATGACCTTGCAAGACTTTTGATAGACAAATATGGAAAAGGATATTCAAGTCATCCTCGACTACCTTCAATATTGGAAATGAATAAAATTTCTTCAAAACATTGGCTGAATGGTGATGAAGAAGCAAAAGCATTTGATGAAAAAGAATATGTGAAACTTCATCAATCGACTCTTGCCAAGGTTGACGTTTTTGAGAATATTTTGAAACTGACAGCAGAAGAAAGCCTAATAACAAAAGCAAAGTTGAAAGAGATTTATGGAATTAGCCCTCAAGGATTATTTGAACTTGCTAAAGACCATTGGATTTACAGTATGATACTAATCGTTTTATCGGCTTTACTTGGTGCTTATTTCGGAAAAATAATATGATAATGAAAAAAAGGCGACCCGCTAACATCGGCTATAGCAAATGCGAGCTATTCTTTTTAAAAACCGCTTGCAACCTCTTAAAAATAGAGGTTGACTTAAATTTAAACCTATATTTATGAACTTTGATGACATTTTAAAAAATTTAAACGACCCCGAATTTAACATCAACACAAACCTGTTAATAATAGAGGTTTTCGCAAAAACATCTTTTATAAATTACAATTTAGCGCAAGTGCTAAAACAGCAAATTGAATTAAAAGAATTAATAAAAGGGAACTCAGGACAAGAAGCCGAAAGTAACGTGGCATCAGAATTTGACAAAATAAACCAAAAGGTTTATTCTCTTGTGAAACAAGATTTGATTGATTTTCTTGACACTTCTTCAAAGTCCGATTAAAAACTTTGATTACTTCTTTTTTTTTGATTTTCATATTTTCCATAATTTTAATATTTAATTAATTAAGGTTGCAGATTTTGAAAATTGATTAAAGCTTTTTTGTGCTTGCTATTGACATACCCTTACGGACATCAAGTTTATAAATAGGCTTGGTTTTGTGCCTCAATCATTAGGCTTTAATTTTCAAAACTGCGGATGTTCATTGTATATTTGTTAAGTTTAAAAGATAAAAAAGATTAAATAAATGCGTGTAAAAGATACTGCGGACAACAAGACCTATATTTCATTGCTTAGGCAATGGCGATTTTTAAAAAGTTCGTTACTTACGTGGCTACTCTCGCTTGCCGAAAATGGCAATCGACCGCCACACGCAACGAAACATAGCTCGCAATCGTTGTAACACATTTGACCAAACCAAGAAAAATTGAAGCTAACTAAAAAACATTTGGGAATTTATAATACTTACGAAGGAAAAAAATCCTCGTTAGAAAGTGTAGGAACTCAAAAGGAAAAAGAATTGTTTCAAAATGGAGAATTTGAGAAAATAACGGAATTAATACAAACCGAATATAAAATAAAAAAAAAGGAACTTTCGGAATCAGAAATAAAAAATCATAAATCTGAACTGAATTTAATATTTGATAGTAATTGGAATAAAAAATCTTTGAAATACTTATCAAAAAAATATTGTGAACCTGAAAAAGAACAAAGCACTTTTGACTCAATAATGTCAATGCTTTGGGCAATGTTTGGATAAAAATAAAATATGACTGAATTCATAATCATATCAGTTTTAATAATCCTTTTCGGAGGATTTTTGTATTGGGCTTATCTTCCTGACTATCGGAGAAACCCGAAAGAATTTTG
>JASMTR010000085.1:0-11143 GCA_041694175.1 Bacteroidales bacterium | reverse complement strand
CCTGGTGTGTGATATTTAGTCAAAGCTCGTTGTTGCAAGAGCAATTCATCTTTATCATTAAAAACAAATACTGAAAATGCACGATGAAGAAGACCTTTTTCGTGGGCTTCTATTTTTTCCATTTTGCCGATGGGATTATCGTTCTCATCGACTAAAATCACGTATTTATCGTCGGTATTTTTCATATAAATATTAACAAGTGTAAATAAAATAAAACTCTTTCAACTTGCCTATAAAAAATAGAGATTTAGTATTACTTTAATAAAGTTTATAACAAAAAATAAAAGCTCTAATTAAGTAAATCTTTTAACTGTTGCCCGTAATAAGATTTTTGAATGCTCTTGTCAAAAGATTGATAAACAGAATCTAAATATTTTGGAGTAATAAATTCTGCTTGATTTATGATAATGTAAGGCGAAACTTCTAAATCAGGATGGTTCATCGCAAAATTGATGGCATAGAGATAGCGTCTTTGTGTCATAGAATTATAAACTTTATTAATACTATCTAAACGCTCTTGATTATTGTGTTTTCTAGCTTCAAGTTCGGCTTTAATTAAATCTAGCTTTTGATCAGCAAAACGTTTGATATTTTTGCTGTATTCTTGAAATTTTTGTTGATTTTTATAATTAGCATTTAAGTCTGCATAACTAAATTCATCTAATTTTGCCTTGACTTTTAATTGTCCTTTATCAGCAAAGAAAGCTATAAAATTATCGGTTTGATCTATCGTATCTTTTTCTAATTGCAAATACATCACTTCAGGTTGGCTGAGTTCAACATCAAACTGAAATTGATTATTATTGTAAAGTTCTAAAGAGTCTAAATTTACAATAGTAGAATCTTTTACTTTTTGCAGATAAATTTTTCCTTTTTTTAAACCCTCAATCTGACCAGTTATGGTTAAATCAGGTTTTTTTGTTTCACAGCTCAAAACTGAGATAAGAATTAGCAAGAATAAAAATTTCATTTTCATATTTAAAATTTAGAAGCCATTTCCATTAAAATTGTACAAGCTATAGCTGCGTAAGTTCCTACGGCATAGCCAAATACAGCTAAAAGCACACCAACACTGGTCAAAGACGGATGAAATGCCGAAGCCACAACAGGCGCAGAAGCCGCACCGCCAACATTTGCTTGACTACCAACCGCTAAAAAGAAATATGGAGCTTTAATAAGCTTTGCAGCAAAAATTAAAAGAATAGCGTGAATACTCATCCAAATCAAGCCAATTCCTATTAATCCAGGATTCTCTGTGACGGTAGTTAAATCCATTTTCATCCCTATCGTAGCCACTAAGATATAAATAAACACCGAACCAATTTTACTTGCCCCAACGCCTTCAAAACGTTTTAGTTTAGTAAATGATAAAGCAATGCCAAAAGCTGTAGCTATAGTAATCATCCAAAAAAACTCACCTGCAAACGAACTCAATGCTGAAGATTTATCGCTAAAGATTTCAAAATTAGAAATTAAAAAAGTAGATATTTCTTTTGAAAACCAATGTCCAAGTGCCACGCCAGTAAAACCTATAGCCAAAATTATCATCAAGTCAGATAAAGTTGATTTACGAGAAACACTTTTTTCGTAAGCAGACACTTTTTCTTTTAAACTGTCAATCGCAGTATTATCGGCTTTTAACCATTTATCAATGCTTTTACGCTGACCGATTCCTAATAAAATCAAAGCCATCCAAAGATTAGCGACAACAATATCAACTAAGACCATAGCGCCGTATTTCCTGGGGTTGTATTCAAAAATTTCCAGCATCGCTGCTTGATTTGCACCGCCGCCAATCCAACTTCCTGCTAAAGTTGACAAACCGCGCCAAATAGCATCAGGTCCACTTCCGCCAAGGGTTTCAGGCGAAATATAAGACATTAAAAGAATAGCTATAGGTCCACCAATGACAATACCCAACGTTCCCACAAAAAACATCAATAAAGCCTTCCAACCCAGATTGGCTATGGCTTTTAAATTTATACTTAAGGTTAAAAGCACTAAGGATGCCGGTAATAAATACCGAGATGCAACAAAATAGAGTTGAGATTTTTCTTTGGTCACTTCACCTGCACTGTCCACAACATCCCATTCTGATGAGATTAAACCTAAAGAATTTAAAATGGCTGGAATCAAGTAGCACAACAATAAAGCTGGGACATATTTATAAAATCGAGACCAGTATTTATGTTTTAAATTAGAGGTGTAAAATATTAAACCTAAAACCAATAAAAGAAGTCCTAAAACAACAGCATCATTAGTAAAGAAGGGTTCAGGTCTCAGATTATCCATAAAAAATTTTGGTATAAAAATAGAGATTACTCCAAGAACCTAAAGCTTTATGTCAAATATTTTTTGAAGATGTAACGCTACGCCGTGATCAATATTTCTTTGTGTAATATTATCTGCAACTGCTTTAACTTCTTCTTTAGCGTTATCGACAGCCACGCCAAGACCAACATTGTCTATCATTTCAATATCGTTGTAATTATCGCCATAAGCTACAACTTGTTCAAGGTTAATGTCTTTGTATATTTTTTGTAATAAAACTTGAAGTCCAGACAATTTAGAAATTTGTAAAGGAGCCATTTCTATATATGTTGGTTTAGAACGGTATAAATGTAATTTATCGTCAAGTTGTTTAGATAGACGTTGGTAGAGCTCTTCAACTTTACGTTCATCGCCCATACACATGATTTTGTGGGGTTCTTTATTGTGAATTTTCCAGTCTTCAAAAACGGCTTCATTAGACTTAAACTCAGGTTTAACTTTAGTATTGGCTACTTCTCTCCCACTCCAATGGTCTTCTTGTGGTGCAAACCACTCATCATTATGATATAAACTTAGATGCAAATTCAAATCTTGATTGGCGTCAAAAACATCTTTAAAAGTTTTAAAATCGATACCAGTGTGTGACAATATTTTGTCTTGATGTAAAACCAGACCGCCATTATAAGCTACAATAGGACTATCAGTAATACCCAAGTCCTCTTGTATATGACGCATTGCTTTAGGCATACGTGCTGAAATCAAAACAATTTTGGCTTTATGCTTTAGCGCATTAATAGTTTTTATGGTTTGATTTGAAACCCCTTTTGTTTTATCTAATAAAGTCCCATCAATATCGATAGCAATAAGTTGATACATTATTTAAAGTTTTGAATGAAAGTTTGAATTTCGGATTTTAAATCTGCGTGCAATGGCAAATTAGGATTATTATAAGCTTTTTGATTTTCTAGTCCAATGCTTTCGACTTTTTTAAGCACGTGATTCATATTTTCTATAATAGCATAGGTGGAATTTGGAAAATTTTCAGCTAATATTTTAGCATCTTCTCCAGGCACTTGAATATCGGTTGTGCCACCAATAACTAAAGTAGGTTCTGTAATATTTTGTGCAATTTCAGTTGGGTTATGCATCATCCAGGATTGAAAAAAAGCTTGAGTTTCTTCTCTTAAAATCGTTTTTAAAAGCGGATTGTATTCTTTCACATAACCAACTTTTCTAATTGAATCAAATGACTCTTTTAAATCTTTGTATAAAAATGGGGCTTGCTTGCTGACTTGACTTACCATAACTTCATCAATCGGATTTGCAGGACCACAAATTAAAATTAACCCTTGAACCGCTGTTTTAAGGCTTGCCAATTGTGCTACTAAAACACCTTGACTATGTCCGATTAATATAAATTTGTTGAAGCCGTATTTTACACCATCATAAAGCTTAAAATAGTTGACCACATCAGCAGCATCTTTAACAAAATCATCAAACCGCATTTGCGATTCATCAATCATTTGATTTTTAGCCAATTTAAAAATCCGTTTATCGTATCTAAAACTTGCAACACCTTCTTCTTCAAGAAAATAAGCCAGCTGTTTTAAACTGTTGTTTTTCATAGCAATTTGATTGCCGTCCCGATTTGTAGGTCCTGAACCTGCAATGATAATGGCTAAGGTTTTAGAATTATTTCCTTCTGGTTGAAGTAAAGTGCCATCGATCAATTGATTGATTTCTAAATTTTCAGAAATGGGGTTTTGAGCAAAATTGGTCAAAGGCCAAATCAATAGAACAACAATAAAAAATAGTTTTTTCATAATGTTTGTTTTTAACCGCAAGGGGCGCAAAGTTTTCGCGAAGTTCGCTAAAGTTAATAATGTTTTATTATTACCAACCACCAACAGCTCCACCGCCGCCGAAACCACCGCCGCCGAAGCCGCCACTAAATCCACCGCCACCACCAAAGCTTCCGCCTGATGAGCCACTGCCAAAACCGCCACTGCGATGACTTCCGCCTAGGCTGCTTAAAATTAAAATATCAAACAAATCTGGACCGCCACGGTGCATACCGCCTTTGCCATTACCACCACCGCGACGTCTTTTCATTACTAAAATGATAAAGAAAATCACAATGATAATAGGGATGACATATCCAAAAATATTTTTGTTCTTATCGGCTTTTTGATTTAAAGCTTCTGCATCAAATTGACCAGCGAGCAATTGAAACATTGCAGTTGTGGCTTCATCAAAGCCTTGATAAAAATTACCTTTTTTAAACGCAGGCTGTAAAATCTGATCGATGATGGTTTTGCTATTGTAATCGGTTAAGTATTCTTCTAAACCATAGCCATTTTGAATGGTGATTTTTCTATCGTCTTGGCTTACCATAATGATGGCGCCATTGTCTTTATTTTCTTGACCAATACCCCATTGTTGTGCCCATTCTGTAGCAAACGTAGCGATGTATTCGCCTTCAAGAGATTTTAAAGTGACAATGACAATTTGAGTTGAAGTTGAGTCAGCGTATGTTTCTAACTTTTGCCTTAATGCGTTTTCTTCATTATCCGAAAGCATATCGGCCTTATCATAAACTGCCTTTTGTTTGTCAGGTTGAGGTGGAATGTCTTTTTGAGCAAAGCTTGAAAAGCATAAAAACAGTAATAAGCTTGAAGCAATAATTTTTATAAATGTCATATTATCCTTTTGAAATATCATCTGAAAGTTCGTTGGTGTCGTCACTTTGATATGGAAAGTATTGTTTTAGCTTTTGCCCCACTTCTGCAATACCTTTAACCAAGCCTTCTTTGTATTGATTTTTCTTAAAATGAGTTGTTATTAATTTCACTGTAGATTCCCAAAAGCCTTGTCCCACCTTTTCATTAATGCCTTTATCACCACATAATACCAATTTATGGTCTTCAAGAGCGACATAAATCAATATGCCGTTAGCCAATTCCGTCTTGTGCATATTGAGTTCTTCAAAAACACCTAAAGCTCTATCGTAAGCATCTTCAACAGGACACTTCATTTCAATGTGCAAACGTATTTCTCCAGAAGTTTGTTTTTCGCCAGCTTTTATGGCATTTATGATTTCAGTTTCGTCGTCTTTTGAAATATATTCTTTAAGTTTTGGCATATTTTTTTAAAATTCAAATTCAACATCAGGGGCATTTTCTGCGCTAGCATCTGCTTCGTAACGGGTTAAAGGTTCAAATCCAAACATTCCAGCAAACAAGTTATTTGGAAATTTACGGATTAAGATATTAAAATCTCCTACTGCTTCATTGTAACGGTTACGAGCCACATTTATGCGGTTTTCTGTACCTTCAAGTTGCGCCTGTAAGTTGAGAAAGTTTTGGTTGGCTTTGATGTCAGGATAGCGTTCTACACTCACCAATAATCTTGATAAAGCCGAACTTACACCACCTTGAGCCTGACCAAAAGCTTTAATGCTTTGCGGATTGAGATTAGATGCATCAACATTGACAGACGTGGCTTTTGAACGGGCTTCAATCACTTCGGTTAAAGTTTGGCGTTCAAAATCGGCTGCGCCTTGGACTGTTTTAACCAAATTACCTATCAAATCGTTTCGTCGTTGATAAGAGCTTTCTACATTACTCCAAGCCGTTTGGGCATTTTCTTCTAAGGTTACAGCTTGGTTGTTAAAACCAGCCGTCATACTGTATAAAACCATACCCAAAATCACAATGATTCCAACAGGGATGATCCATTTTAAGTGTTTACTCATTTTTAATTGATTTATTTATTTACAAATTTAAGTTTAATTCATCGATTAATAGGTCTTTATAACTATGAATATGTTACAAAACAGTCTGGATTTTAATAACATTTTATTGATGTAAATTTTAATAAAATACTAACTAAAAGTATACTTTTGCAAAAAAAATTATCATGAAATATCTCTTAATTGTACTGTGTTTTTTAACCACATTTCAAGTTTTTTCAAAGGATGATTGGGGAAAAACAGGACATCGTGCTGTAGCTGAAATAGCTAACCAATATCTAAGCGAAAAAGCTAAAGCTAATATCAAGTTGCTTTTGCATGGGCAAAGTTTAGCTGCAGCTTCAACTTATGCTGATGAAATTAAATCTGACGAACAATTTGATGAATTTAAATCTTGGCACTATGCCAATGTACCTTTCGATAAAACTTATCTCGAAGCTGATAAAAATGAAGATGGTGATATTGTTATTGGTATTCAGTACTGTATCAATGTTTTAAAAGATTCTGCAAGTGATGAAGATGATAAAACGTTTTATCTAAAAATGTTGATCCATTTGATGGGCGATATGCATCAGCCCTTGCATTTTGGACTCAAAGAAGATTTGGGAGCCAACCGTTTTTATGTGAATTGGTTTGGTGATAATTCAAATTTTCATCGGGTTTGGGATTCTGAAATGATTGACTCCTACGGTATGAGTTATAGTGAAATGGCTATAAACAAAACGGTTTTATCTCCTGATGAAATTCAAAGTTATGCTAAAGGCAAATTAATTGACTGGGTTGAAGACACAAGACAACTCACTAAGAAAGTTTATGATTCTGCAGAGCACAGAGAAAATCTTGGCTATCGCTATATGTATGATTGGCATGATACTTTAAATCTCCAAATACACAAAGCAGGCATTCGATTAGCTAAAGTCTTGAACGGTATATTTGGTTAACGTTTTGAAATCTTGTTACCTGATATATTACGTTGACGCGTAGATTTAAAACGACCTTTGATATTTGAGCGTAATTTTTGATGCTTAGTGGATCGACCTTGAACGCGTTTTCGCCACATCTTAAAACTTGAAGGTTTCATTTGTCGACGCATGATATTGATGACGTCTTCTTCTTTTAAACCAAATTGAAATTCTATAGCTTCAAAAGTTGTTCGGTCTTCCCAAGCCATTTCGATAATTCGATCTAATTCTCGTTCTGTAAAGTGTTGTTCTTCCATATTATAAGTAATATATCGCCCACCAAATCAATAAAAATTGTAGCGGAAGCCTGAAAATAAGAATGATTTTTGGAATTCCCATGCTCTCTCGCTTACCTTTTAACATATTGATGTGAACTGTCAAGAAAATGATTAACATCAAAACAATACCATAAATGGCAAAATCTTTCAGCTTTTCAGAGAATAAGGCGGCACCTAAAACAATTTCTGCTACACCACTAAGATAAACCAGCGTGGCTTTATGCTTGAAATAATCAGGCATAACTTTAACGTAGGCTTTAGGTTTGATAAAGTGCATCAAACCTGCAAAAACATACATTACAGCCATTAAAATAAAGTGCCAAGTCATATGTTAAGTTTTTGTTGCTTACCGATAAGCAAATACAATATTGCACCAAAATAGTTTAATAACAAAACCATCGCAAACCAAATCCACTTATTATTGTTTTTAAATTTGCTTTGATAAATATCGACTAAAACCACAATAAGTGGGAGATACATTATAAATATGATTAAAATTACAAGTACTGTCTGCCAAAAGTTTTGCATGTTATTTTTTAATTTTTTAACGTTCACTTCGGCTCCTTAAGTGAATTCGACTTTACTCAGAGAAGACATTTTTTCTTTGAATTTATGCATTAAACCGATTTGCTTCCTGTTTTTCCCATTAATATTTTCATAGTATAACCAAAAGCTAAGCCACCTAATGTCCAAATTGGAATACCAATAGCAACATTTAACCACTTAAAAACACCGTCAACAAAATAAGGATACAAAATACTCATAAATACAAACATAGCGCTACCCCAACCTAAACCAATTTTTATCCAACCCCAACCTTCGTAGGGATTGGGTTTGTTGGTTAAATCTAATTTTTTGTAGCGCTGAGGCTGTTTGCTCAACCATTTATTTTTCCATTGTTTTTTAAAGCTAAACCATATTGGATAAGTCAATGCTAAAATCAATAAACTGGTGTAGTTGAAAAGGCAAGGAATAATTTCACCACAATTTGGACAATACAAACCAAACCAATTTTTAAACGCTGTTTTATTTTGTGTTGACCAGGTTCGGGCGTCGTGTAAAGTTTGGCAATGCAGACAAGGCACATAACTTCTTTCTACCAGAGGTTTAGACGAAGTTTTATCAACTAAACTCAATTGAGGTATTCGTTGACCTAAAATTAATTCGTTGATAAAGATGCCTGGATTGAGCTTCCAATGCATTATCACCCAATGTTTAGAATTATAGGCTTTATATTTATTCTTATCGTATTGATATTCTGTCATTTTAACTTTGATTGATTGGTAATCTTGACTTGATTTCTTGTTCTAAGCGTTTTAAATCTTCATTGCTTAAATATTGTTTATCAATATCAATTGTGGTGTTAGCTCCTATTAACTTTATAGAATTGGTGTAGTATCGCATTCCTTCAAGTTGTTCCCAATTCAAGGTTTTAGGAATAAATTTATACTTGGTAATGCTTGTAGAGTCTATTTTTACGTAACCCTTGTTTTTCCAATAAAAATATAAAATACCTGACAGTATTCCTGGTACAACAAAAACGAATATAAAAGTGTATCCACCCCAAATTGAAAATATGGCTCCAACTATTAAATAGGATAAAGCAAATTGAAACTTTTCTTTTAAATATTGTTTTTGATAACTAAAAACCATTTTTTAAATCTATATAATTATCAAATTTATAAAATGTTTTACAAACTCAAGCTCTGAAAAGTTTACTTTTGCAATCTATATTTGGAGATATGTTTTCAATAGGTCAATGGATTTTTGCTGCGTTTTTTGTAGTCGCTTTTATCAGCATCATGATTTTTAGTTACAGGCGCGATAAAAAACTTCATAAAAAATATTATAAAGGCAGTATTTTTATTCTTTTAGGGTTTATTGCTTTTATAATCATCCTTTTTGTAATGAAAATACTTTTAAAGTCCTAAAAATGGAAATGGAAATTGAACGTAAGTTTTTAGTCGTATCTGATGCCTTTAAACCTGAATCCCGCCGACATTATAACATCTCTCAAGGATTTCTAAATAGAGATAAACATCGAACCGTTAGAATTAGAATTAAAGACGATAAAGGATTCATAACAGTAAAAGGGATTTCTAGTGCCGATGGCCTTTCGCGATTAGAATGGGAAAAGGAAATTATTTTAGATGAAGCCAAAGAATTACTTAAACTTTGTGAGGGTCATATTATCTCAAAAACCAGATATGAAGTAAAGGTTGGTAATAAACTCTATGAAGTCGATGAATTCCATGGCAAACATAAAGGCTTATGTATTGCTGAAATAGAATTGAACCATACTGATGAAAGCTTTCAAAAACCAGAGTGGATAGGTGAAGAAGTCACAGGTAACAAAGCCTATTACAATTCACAGCTTTAAACCCTACCTTTTAGTGCGTCAAACACCCAAGCAATGGCAAAAAAACCAACACCAACTGCAGCAAAACCCCAACCGGCAACATCTTCATATTTAAATGCACCGAGTGCAATCAAACCTAATCCTACGATTATCATAATTAAAGTAGCCCAACCTAAAACGGTGTTTTTATTCATCATTGCCATATCTTATGTGCGTTTTATATCAATTTAATGTTAAGCAAATGTAAGGATAATATTTATTATTTTTTAGTCGTAAAGATTGGGACTGGCTAACTCAATACTATTTTTTTAATTAATTCTTGGCCTAAGCTTTCATTTAAATTTTTGATAATCTGAGATTTACCATAACTTAACTCTTCACGCAAAACGGCGGAAGATAGTCTGACAAATAAAGTGCCTCTGTCGAGGTGAATTTTGGTGGTGTATTTTTCTATGGCTGGTCCCATTTGGTCTTTCCAAGCGCGTTGTACTTCAATTTGATTTAAACCTTTGTTGAGGCCTTTTTTGTCAGTGAATATTTTTAGTAGGTCACTCAGTTTTTTTGTGTTGTATTCGTTGTCCATAACTATTCTGTGATGTTAATGGGTTCAAATCTTTTGTAGGTATAGAGAAAATCTTTCTCATTTTTTATAAGCATCAGACTGTCATTTAAACTTAAAATGGTTTCTTTCCAAGCATCATAAGGTGTTTTATAATGAATTTTTAAGCTGTCGTTTTCTGTAATAATTTTAAATTCTTCTAAAGCTTTTGTGGTTTTATAATTACCGCTTAAGTCGGGTTTTAGTTTTTTTCTGAATCCTAAACTGTCTTTAATTTCAAAGTAATCTACTTGCGTGTTGATGCTGTAAATCACGTTTTTACCATAAGGATTTTGAGCTTGAACAATTTCCCAATAACCATTCAGATGATTTAGTACAATTGGTGGATTTTCGTTTTGACAAGAAAATAAAACAACAGATAAAATAAGTAAGGCTTTAAACACTTTCATGGCTGAGATTAAGTTCGTTTAAATTAATCATTTTGTATTGCTTGGCGTGTGCTTTCACCACATTTTCTGTTCTTTCGGGATGTGTATCGCTTATAAACATTTGTCCAAGGTCTTGTTGCGTCACCATACTAACGATGTGTTTAACCCGATTTTCGTCTAATTTATCAAAAATATCATCTAAAAGTAAAATGGGATTTAAACCTTGACTGTCTTTTAAATAATCGTATTGGGCAAACTTTAAAGCAATAAGATAAGACTTTTGCTGACCTTGTGAACCAAATTTTTTGACTGGATAATTTTTGATATCAAATAGCAAATCGTCCTTATGCGTACCAACGCTGGTGTATTGTAGCGACATATCTTTTTGCAAGTTTTTTTCAAATAAATCTTGAAAAGATTGTTGGTGTAGTTGACTTTTATAGGTGATTTGAATAGGTTCGTCTTTTTGGCAAATTTCTTGGTAACGCAGGGTTAAAATGGGTTCGAAATTTTTAATAAATTGATTTCTAGCATT
>JASMTR010000084.1:0-37685 GCA_041694175.1 Bacteroidales bacterium | reverse complement strand
CTTAATTTTATATTTAACGATAAATGGGATGCTCAAATTCAAACTGAGCGTTATGAATTTGGTAATATTGATACAGACAATACCTTTTACTTCTTAGATTTTGATATGACTTATAAATTTATGAAAGATAAATTCAGCATGTCTTTAGCAGGTAAAAATCTTTTTAACACTAAACGCTTTCAAACTTTTTCCATAAGTGATATAAGCACATCTAGAACATCTTACAGACTTTTAGAACGTTATGTGTTGTTGTCAGTTAAGTATAGGTTTTGAAATTACAACTTAACTTCATTAGTTTAAATGTAGTGGATTATAATTAAACCTCACTGATTTTCCTCCAAAGACGCACAGACTGAGACCAATGAGGTCTAGGATAAGATTTTTTTATCTTAAATACAACACGAAAACATATCAACCTTCCCCATCACCAAGCTGATTTACTTCTGCTTTTTTAATCCATTTCGGACTGATTTCTTTGGTGGTTTTGATACCGAGTTTTTGAAGTTTAACCACATCTTTGATTAAATTTTGGTTGCCGGTTAATTTCTTCATCGCTGAAGTATATGCTTTGTCGGTAGATTTAATGCGGTTGCCAAGGGTTTCTAACTCATCGAGTAAGTTGCTAAATTTATCGTATAAATTGCCAGCGTGTTGGGCGATTTCATTGGCGTTTTGTTGTTGTTTTTCATTACTCCAAATCATATCAACTGTGCGTAAAGTCGATAGGAGAGTGGTTGGACTGACCAATAAAATATTGTCTTTAAAGGCTGAATAATAAAAATTCTGATCTTCATTTTGTGCCAAATACAAGGCTGGTTCAACGGGAATAAACATCAATACAAAATCAGGCGATTGTTTATAGCCTAAGTCTTGATAGTTTTTAGCACTCAACTGCTTGATATGGGTTTTCAAAGAATTAAGATGCGCTTTAAGATGAAGAGCTTGTTCTTTTTCATCTTCGGCGTTTACGTAACGTTCATATGCGGTTAAACTCACTTTAGAGTCAATTACCATTTGTTTATTATTGGGTAAATTAATCACCACATCAGGCATAAAACGTTGACCGCTATCATCTTGATAAGATTGTTGCACTTCGTATTCTCTGCCTTTGGTTAAGCCTGATTTTTCTAAAACGCGTTCTAAAATGAGTTCGCCCCAATTACCTTGAGTTTTACTTTCGCCTTTAAGCGCTTTTGTGAGCTTTTCAGCTTCTTCACTCATTTTGCGGTTTTCTTCATTTAAGCGTTTTATAACTTCGTCTAAGCGAGAGTTTTTATCATTAAAATTGTCTTGATTTTTTTGAACTTTTTCTTCAAAGGTTTTAATTTTTTCTTTTAGCGGATTGAGAATTTGCTCAATATTTTCTTTGTTGGATGTGGTAAATTTTTGAGATTTTTGATCCAAAATTTTATTAGCCAAGTTTTCAAATTCTTTGGTAAACTTCTCCTGCAAATTTTCAATGTCTTGCTTTTGGGTCTGTAACTTTTCTTGAAGATTTTTATGTTCAGTTTCGGTTTTTATAAGTTGGTTTTGAGCCTCGTCTTTAGCTTGACGAATGCGTTCTCTTTCGCTTTTTAAATCATCAATCTCTTGTTGATGCTCGGCTTTTAGACTTTCAATTTGTTTTTCAACATAAGTCAATTGGTTTCTCAATTGATTATTTTGTTCTTCAAGTTGATTCAGGTCGGCTTTTTTAGTGGTTTTAGAAATATATTGACCTATAAAAAAGCCAACAGCAAGACCTATTAAAATGGTTACAATCGGAATCCAAATCTCCATAGTGTTTTATTTTTCAAATTTAGAAATACTACCATCTTTTAACCACTGAGCGGCATTTTCAAAAGCTAAAAGCCAAGGTGTGATTTTGTCTTCAGTTCTATCTTTAGGATAATACGCCCAATTCCACGGAAAAATAGAACGTTCTAAATGTGGCATCATTACCAGATGTCGCCCACTTTTATCTGTTAGCATTGCAGTGTTGTATTGTGAACCATTGGGATTGGCTGGATAAGCATCGTAAGCGTATTTTCCTACAATGTTGTAATTTTCTTTGGCATAAGGGAATGAAAATTTTCCTTCACCGTGAGCTGCCCAAATGCCGAGTTTCATTCCTGCAAGATTAGAAAGCATTACGGAATTGTTATTTTGAATTTCGACAGAAGTAAATTGGCATTCAAACTTATGCGAGTCGTTGTGTAGCATTTTTGGTTTTTCGTCATCTTTGAGATGCAATAAACCGAGTTCGATAAACAATTGGCAACCATTGCAAACGCCAAGAGATAAAGTGTCTTCTCGTTTAAAGAAATTGTACAATGCTTTTTTGGCTTTGTCATTATATAAAAAACTACCTGCCCATCCTTTGGCACTGCCTAAAACATCGGAGTTTGAAAATCCACCTACAGCAGCCAAAAATTGAATGTCCTCGAGATTTTCAGCACCACTGATGAGGTCTGTCATATGAATATCTTTGACTTCAAATCCCGCTAAATCTAAAGCCTTTGCCATTTCACGCTCGGAGTTTGAGCCCTTTTCTCTTAAAATCGCTGCTTGAGGTTTAGTTTTAGTCGATTTTTTTATTTTTCCTACGAAATTTTGCGGAAAAACATATTGTAAACTTTGGGTTTTATAATTTTTAAAACGTTCATCTGCTAAAGCTATTGGCGTTTGATTTTTGTCAAATTCAAAAGAAGTTTGATACCATACATCTCGCAATTTGTCCACATCAAATTGATGGTCTTGATTTTGATGTGAAATATTTAAAAACCGCTGTCTTTGACATTTACCAATTTTATGAAAGCTGAGGTTCTGTTTCTTAAAATAATTCTCAACTGATTTGTCATTTGCCGCTTGAATTATAATTCCAGCATTTTCTGCAAATAGCGTTTCAATTATGTCTGAAGATTTAAAACTTGATAAATCAATGTCAGCTCCAATATTTTTATCGGGAAAACACATTTCTAAAAGACAAGTAATCAATCCACCTGATGAAATATCATGACCTGCTAGAATTAAATCCTTCTTGATGAGATATTGTATAGTATTAAAGGCTTTTTTGAAAAACTCAGCATCTTTAATTTGTGGCGCTTGCTGTCCAATTTTATTTAAAACTTGTGCAAAAGAAGAACCGCCAAGTTGAGGTTGATCTTGACTTAAATTGATGTAATATAAACTGCCACCATTAACCTGCATCACGGGTTCAACCACTTGAGCAATATTACTACAATGACCTGTAGCAGAAATAATAACTGTGCCAGGCGAGAGTACATTTTTGTTTTTGTATTGCTGTTTCATTGACAGCGAATCTTTGCCTGTTGGAATGTTAATACCTAAATCAATAGCAAAATCTGAGGCCGCTTTTACAGCTTCGTAGAGTCTGGCATCTTCACCAGGATTTTTACAAGGCCACATCCAGTTGGCAGATAAGCTTACGGATTTTAAGCCTTTGTCAAGTGGTGCCCAAATCAAATTGGTTAAAGCTTCTGCTATGGAGTTTTGTGAGCCTGACTTAGGATCAATTAGTCCTGAAATAGGCGAGTGGCCAATGGAAGTCGCAATGCCATTTTGACCTTCGTAATCTAACGCAACTACACCACAATTATTTAGTGGGAGTTGAAGTTTGCCTACGGTTTGTTGTTTAGCTACACGACCAGAAACACAGCGGTCTACTTTGTTGGTTAACCAATCTTTACATGCTACGGCTTCGAGTTGTAAAACTTGTTTGAGGTAAGTTTTTACTTGATCTGTTTGGTATTCAACTTTATCAAAAGACTGTTTTAAGGTCTTATCTTTCATTATGGTTTTTGGCGAGTTGCCAAACAAATCTTCTATTTCAAGATTCATTGGGGTTTCGCCTGTAGTTTTACTTTTAAAGATAAACTGATGGTCTTCTGTAATTTCGCCAACAATATAAAAAGGTGCGCGTTCTCTTTCCGCTATTCTTTCGAGGGTTTTTGTATCTTTTTCAGAAAGAATTAATCCCATACGTTCTTGAGATTCATTACCAATTAATTCTTTAGCAGAAAGGGTTTTGTCGCCAACTGGCAGTTGGTCTAAATCAATATGTCCACCTGTTTCTTCTACAAGTTCGCTCAAACAATTTAGATGCCCACCAGCACCGTGGTCGTGAATAGAAATGATAGGATTTTTAGCACTTTCAACCAAGGCTCTAATGGCATTCGAAACGCGTTTTTGCATTTCTGGATTAGCCCGTTGCACAGCGTTGAGCTCAATACTGCTGTCTTGTTGGCCTGTATCTGCTGACGACACAGCGGCACCTCCCATACCAATTCTGTAATTATCGCCACCGAGTATGATGATTTTATCGCCTTTTTTTGGGACATCTTTTTGAGCTTGTTTTTCAAGACCATAGCCGACGCCGCCAGCCAACATTATTACTTTGTCATAGCCAAGAAGTTTGTCGTTTTCTGAATGTTCAAAAGTGAGTAAAGATCCACAAATAAGTGGCTGTCCAAATTTATTACCAAAATCTGAAGCGCCATTTGAGGCTTTAATTAAAATATCAAGCGGAGTTTGGTATAGCCATTTTCTGGCTTTAAAAGCTTTTTCCCAAGGTCTATTCTTGCTGACCCGTGAATAGGACGTCATATAAACGGCAGTTCCAGCTAAAGGAATTGACCCTCGACCGCCTGCCATACGGTCTCTAATTTCTCCACCGCTGCCAGTTGCAGCACCATTAAAGGGTTCTACTGTGGTTGGAAAATTATGGGTTTCAGCTTTGAGTGAAATTACAGATTGCACAATTCTGTTTTGATAAATTGATGCTTTATCAGCTTGCTTGGGCGCAAATTGTTTGATTTTTGGCCCTTTGATAAAAGCAACATTATCTTTATAAGCTGAAACAATTTCATTCGGAAACGCTTTAGAAGTTTTTTTAATTAAACTAAAAAGAGAATCTTTTTTTGTTTTACCATCAATTATAAATTGACCATTAAAAATTTTATGTCGACAATGTTCAGAGTTGACTTGTGAAAATCCAAAAACTTCTGCATCGGTTAAGGGTCTTTTGAGCTTTTTGCTGAGACTTTCTAAATATGTAATTTCCTCTTCACTTAGCGCTAAACCTTCAGAAGTGTTGTAAGATTTAATGTCTTGAATATCTTTTACAGCTTCAGGTTGGATATGAATATCAAACATATCTTGACTTAAATGCTCGTAACTTTGAAATAGCATTGGGTCAAAATCATCAAAATCAAGAGCAACTGCTGTCAGTTCTTCTATCCGCTCAATATCATTTAAACCCATATTTTTGGAAATTTCCACAGCATTTGTTGACCAAGGTGAAACCATATTGGCTCGAGGACCAATAAATTTCTTATCATCGGGAATTTTTTCTACAGGTTCAGCTTCACCAAATAACCAATATAATTTTTTTAAATCTGCCTTTGAAAAGGCTTTGTTGTGGACAACCGCAAAAAACAGCTTTAAATCGCTTGAAAAAAAAGATATCATAAAATAAACAGCTTAGGGCTTAAAGCCACAAAAATACAATAAATTTGTTTGGAAAATATTTTATAATTAATGGGTTTTACACATCAACTTTTTCAACACATCAAAACTTTCTGGAAATTAAGGATATGGAAAAAGCTAAGAGTATTTTGGTCTATTTTTTTACCCATTCAACTCTTCCTGATTTATACTATAAAACAATATCCCGATGCTGTTGAGATGTATTATTCGAATGGAATTTATATTTCAATTTCTTCTTTTTTTCAGAAAATACTGGGTCAGCTTCCTTTTTCTCTTGGTGATATTTTTTATGTTATCTTGATTCTTTTAATCATAAAATACGTTGTGAGTGTTTTCAAAAGAAAATTTAAACTCAAAAAATCGGATTTTTACAAAGTTGTATCGTTTATTTCCTTCATTTATTTTTGGTTTCATCTCTCTTGGGGTTTAAATTATTACCGTTTAGCCCTACATAAACAGTTAGGTGTTAAAAGTGATTACAACACAGAAGAGCTTATAAATTTTACTGAAAAACTGCTTGTAAAAGCTAATGCTACTCACCTAAAATTAACTCAAAATGATACTTTGCCAGTGCAATTTAAACAGTCTGAAAATGAATATGAAAAAACTGTATTTAAAAATTTTAAAGCAACACAATTTCAAAATCAATATGTGAAAATTAAAAGTATAAAACCATCATTGCTCAGTTTGCCTCTGAGTTATATGGGTTTTGGTGGTTATATTAATCCTTTTACTCACGAAGCACAATATAATGATAGGGTGCCAAAATATAAATTCCCCACTTTGATTGCTCACGAAATGGGACATCAATTGGGTTATGCTAAAGAAAATGAAGCTAATTTCGTCTCTTGTTATGTGAGTATATTTAGTCAAAATGAAAAAATGCGCTATGCAGGTTTAACTTATGCCTTAAAGTTTTGTCTAAATGACGTGTATAGGCGTTCTCCTGAAGATTTTGAACGTTTAAAAGCTGAAGTTAACCCAGGTATTTTAAAGAATTATAAAGAAACTCAATTGTTCTGGGAAAGCTACAAAAACCCTCTGGAGCCAATGTTTAAAAATGTTTACGGTAATTTTTTAAAAGTTAATAACCAACCCCAAGGTATTCAAAGTTATAACTATGTTGTGGCTCTGTTAGTGAACTATTTTTCAGAAAATTCTTTACCTTAGTCCAATAAAAATAATTAAATATGCGAAATTTATTCTATTTATTCCTCTTTTTATTCAATTTAAGCCTTTTTGCCCAAGAGTATTTTCCTGATAATGAAGGTGTAAAACAAAAAACAGATATTCCTTATGTGTTTACCAATGCCACAATTGTTGATGGTTATGACAATGTTATTAATTCTGGGCAATTGATGATTAAAGCCGATAAAATTATAGCTGTGGGTAAAAGCATTAATATCCCTAAAGATGCTGTTGTGATTGACTTGGAAGGAAAATATATTTATCCTTCGTTTGTAGAATTATTTTCAGATTTTGGAATTAAAGAGTTTAAAAGACCTTCATCTAACGGTCAACCGCAATACGGTCCATCGCGAAAAGGCTATTACTGGAATGACCACATAAGACCTGAACAAAAATTGACGACTCACTTTAAATTTGACGAGAAAACCGCAAAACAAATGAGAGATGCTGGTTATGGTCTTGTCAACACGCACGTGAATGATGGAATTATAAGAGGCACAAGTAGTTTAATTGCTTTAAGCGAAAATGAAGACATTACCAAAACCTTAGTAGCAGAGCAAACCACTCAAATGTTTAGTTTTGATCGAAGTAATCAAACACGTCAAAGTTATCCTACTTCAATAATGGGGAAAATGGCGCTCCTACGTCAAGTTTATAATGATGCTAAATGGTATCAAACAGGAAATGCTAAAAACAAGGATTTATCACTCGAAGCCTTCAATCAACAACAAAACATCCCACAAATATTTCATACGGACGACTATCTCGATGCGTTGAGAGCTGATAAGGTTGGTGATGAGTTTGGTGTGCAATACACCATCATAGGAAGCGGAGATGAATACAAGAGAATTGATGAAATTAAGCAAACCAATGCCCAATTCATTTTGCCAATTAATTTTCCTCAAGCTTATGATGTTGAGAATCCTTACCTCACACAATACTTATCCTTGTCTGATATGAAAGAGTGGCATCACGCGCCTTATCTCTTTAAACTATTTGAAGACAATGAAATTTCATTTGCCATAACAGCAAATGGATTAAAATCGCCTGACAAACTTTTGAGTCATTTAAAAATTGCAATTGAAAAAGGCCTATCTAAAGAAAAAGCTTTAGCGGCATTAACGCAAAAACCAGCTGAAATATTAAAACTTTCAAATCATGTTGGACATTTAAAAACAGGTGCTTATGCCAATTTCTTAATTACATCTAAAGACATTTTTGAAGATGATATGACGATTTATCAAAATTGGGTAATGGGCCAAAAACACGAATTGGCTGATATGAATCTCAATGATATTTCAGGTGAATATCAACTGAGTTTTAATAATCAGACTTATGGTTTAAAAATCAAAAACAACAAAGGAAAACACACTGCCGAGTTGACCAAAGACACTTTAAAATTTGGAACAAAACTCGATTATAAAGACAATTGGTTTTACTTGACGGTAACTGATAAATCTTCCGAAAATGAGTTCAATAGATTAGCCGCAAGAATAGAAAAATCACAATCTAATTTTAAAGGTAAAGTCTTTTTGAATAACGAAGCAACCTCAAGCTTTGTGGCTAAATACCAAAACAGTACTGAAGATAAAAAAGATGATAAATCTTCTGATAAAGAAGAAGATAAAGACAAAATGTTGCCTGTTTCTTATCCAAATATGTCTTACGGATTCTCTGAAATTTCATCAGAAACAAACCCCATACTTATTAAAAACACTACGGTCATAACTGGTGAGGCTGATGGCACTATAGAAAATACCGACGTATTACTTAGAAATGGTAAAATTCATAAAATTGGTCAAAACCTAAAATCTTTAAAAGCCAAAGTTATTGACGGCGTAGGTAGATTTCTCACTGCTGGCATAGTTGATGAGCATTCACATATTGCGGCAACTTCGGTTAATGAAGCAGGTCACAATTCCTCTGCTGAAGTGACAATGGAGGACGCTGTAAATCCCGATGATATTAGCATTTATAGAAGTCTTGCTGGTGGCGTTACCAGCATTCAGTTACTTCACGGCTCGGCTAATCCGATTGGTGGTCGCTCTGCAATCCTAAAACTCAAATGGGGCGAATCTGCTGATGAAATGATTTATGACAATTCTCCTAAATTCATCAAATTTGCTTTGGGTGAAAACGTCAAACAATCTAATTGGGGCAGCCGCTCAAGATTTCCACAAACTCGAATGGGCGTCGAACAAGTTTTTATCGATTATTTTTCCAGAGCTAAAGCCTATGGCGAAAAAAAGAATTCTGGCGAACCTTACCGCAAAGATGCAGAAATGGAAACCTTACTTGAAATCATCAATAGTGAGCGATTTATCTCTTGCCATTCTTATGTTCAAAGCGAAATTAATATGCTGATGAAAGTTGCCGAACAATTCGATTTTAGGGTAAATACTTTTACGCACATTCTTGAAGGCTACAAAGTTGCTGATAAAATGGCTGAGCACGGCGCTGGCGGATCTACTTTTAGCGATTGGTGGGCTTATAAATATGAAGTCAATGATGCTATACCTTACAATGCAGCCATTATGCATAAAGAAGGTGTAACGGTAGCTATAAACTCGGATGATGGCGAAATGATAAGACGCCTAAACCAAGAAGCTGCTAAATCGATTAAATACGGTGGTATTTCTAAAGAAGATGCTTGGAAATTTGTGACTTTAAATCCCGCTAAACTCTTACATATTGATGACAGGGTAGGTAGTATAAAAGAAGGAAAAGATGCTGATGTGGTGTTGTGGAGCGCCCATCCATTATCGGTTTATGCTAAGCCAGAATACACCATCATTGAAGGGAAAATTTATTTTTCTCTTGAAAAAGACAAACAACTACGTCAGCAAATTAATAAAGAACGTAGTCAATTGATCAATATGATGTTGAAAGCTAAAAATAAAGGCTTAAAAACACAACCAATCAAAAAAGAAAATAAAGAATTTTTACACTGCGACAGTGAAATCGAATTACATTAAAATACAGACTATGAAATATTTATTTAGTTTAATCATAAGTTTTACCATATTAAATCTCAGTGCTCAACAAACGCCAGCACCTGAGCAAAGTCAGCCTATTGTTATTGCTAATGGAACAGCACATATTGGCAATGGAGAAACCATAGAAAAAAGCGTTATTATTTTTAAAGATGGAAAAATTACTCAAATAGGAAAAGCTTCTGAAGTTCCATTTGAAAATATGAAAATTATAAATGCCGAAGGGAAACATATATATCCTGGTTTTATTGCTCCAAATTCCACATTAGGTTTAGCTGAAATTGATGCGGTTAGAGCCACTAGAGATGAAGATGAAATTGGCACATTTTTGCCTCACATTAGAAGTATTATTGCCTATAATACAGAAAGCAAAGTTGTAGAAAGTATGCGACCAAACGGTGTTTTGATGGCACAAATCACACCACGTGGAGGAAGAATTTCAGGAACGTCTTCTATTGTTCAACTTGATGCTTGGAATTGGGAAGATGCCATACTTAAAGCAGACGATGGCATTCATATGAATTGGCCGAGAAGTTTTAGCCGTTCAGGCAATTGGTACGATCCAGATAGACGTTACGAAATCAATAAAAATTATACTGAGCAATTAGATGAATTGCATACTTTTTTTGACAAATCAAAGGCCTATAACCAATCTGATGATTACAAAAGAAATACTGTTTATGAAGCAATGAAAGCGTTGTTTAATGGCGATAAAACCCTTTTTGTCCATGTTGATGCAGAAAAAGAAATGCTTGACCTTTTGGCTTTTAAGAAGGAATACAATTTAAAAAATGTAGTCATAGTCGGTGGAGCAGAAGCACATCGTGTGGCTAATGAAATTAATGCTGCAAATGTTCCAGTATTATTGCAACGTGTTCACTCTACGCCAAATTTTGAAGGCGATGATTACGACTTGCCTTATAAATTGCCTAAACTATTAAGTGATAAAGGCATTTTAGTCGGTTTAGAAACCAGCGGTCAAATGGAACGAATGAATACCCGAAATCTACCTTTTTATGCAGGAACTGCTGTCGCTTACGGCTTAGATAAAAATAAAGCCTTAAGTATGATTACCCTTAACACAGCAAAAATTTTAGGGATTGACGATTTTACTGGAAGTCTGGAAGTTGGTAAAGACGCAACCTTGTTTATTTCTGAAGGCGACGCTTTAGACATGCAGTCCAATAAATTATCGCACGCTTTTGTCCAAGGACGACAAGTGACTTTAGAAAGCCATCAAACCGAATTATATAAACGTTATTCTAACAAATACAATCATAAAATAGATGAGTAAATTACCATTTATTCACAGATTACGATTTTTTTTAGAACGCAGAGGATTCTATGTCAGTTCACGCTTAGCTGACCGTTTAGGAATGAAAGCCAAATCGGTGCGTTTGTTTTTTATTTATTCTTCATTTGCCACCTTTGGTTTTGGATTTGTGGTATATTTGACCTTAGCATTTTGGCTCAAATTAAAGGACTTGGTTTATACCAAACGCAGTTCAGTTTTTGATTTGTAGTTAAAAAATTTTAAGCTTTACTAACTCACTATGAAATCATTGAGATTTAAAATCATATTAGCTTTGGTGCTGATGGTCATCATCTTGTTCACTGGCGTTGTTGGTTTTAGAATCATAATGGATTTAAGATGGGTAGATGCTTTTTATATGACGGCTATCACTATTACCACGGTAGGTTATCGAGAAGTGATTTTGCCCAGTGATGAAGCTAAGATTTTTATCATTATTTTGATATTGTCTAGCGTGATTATTATTGGTTTTGTAGTTTCAGTAATAACTGAGTATTTCATTTCTTTCAGTTCGTTAAATGACCTAAAACTCAAAAGAAAACTCAAAAAAATTAAAAAAATGGAAAATCATACAATTGTTTGTGGTTTTGGCCGAAATGGTCAACAAGCCGCGCAAAAACTAATGGAATACCAAGATGCTTTTTTGGTTATTGATAAAAATTTAGACTTATTAGAGCAAAGTAGCTTGAAAACTGAACAATACTTGGTGGGTAACGCCAATGAAGATGAAGTTTTAATTTCAGCAGGAATAGAAAAAGCAGCTAATCTCATTACTGCTTTACCTAATGATGCAGAAAATCTTTTTATTGTTTTAAGTGCAAGGCAACTAAATAAGGACTTAAGAATTATCTCCAGAGCAAGTGAAGAAACGAGCTACAAAAAATTGAAATTAGCAGGTGCAGACAATGTTATATTACCAGATAAAATAGGTGGACAACATATGGCTTCACTCATTGTGAGTCCTGACTTGCTTGAGTTTTGGGATAATTTAAGTTATGGTGATAGCAAAAGTGTAAATCTTGAGCAAGTTTCTTTTGAACAATTATTTAACCACGAAAAGAGTTGCACTATTTTAGAGTTAGATTTAAGACAACGCACAGGATGTACCATCATAGGTTTTAAATCTTCTGATGGAGAATATATCGTCAATCCACATCCCAAAACTGAAATCACGCCTAAATCAAAAATTATTGTGATTGGCAATGCTGGACAAATTAAAAAACTTCAAGAAATTTATGCTATTCATCAACAAGTAAATACTTAGTAACAATATGCATTTCCCGCTTCTCCAAGATTTAGTCATATTATTAGTGTTTTCAATTGTTGTAGTTTTTATACTCAACCGTTTAAAAGTACCTTCTATTTTGGGATTCCTACTGACAGGAGTCCTGATAGGTCCACACGGATTAAGCTTAATTCAAGCCGTAGAAGAGGTTGAGATAATTTCAGAAATTGGGGTTATTCTTTTACTTTTTATTATTGGCCTTGAGCTGTCAATAAAACAATTAATATCGATCAGAAAAACTGTTTTTGTCGGAGGTGCTTTTCAGGTAGGGATTACAGTTTTAGTTGCGGCACTGGTTTATTATAGTTTTGGTTACCCCTTAAACGAATCTGTTTTTATAGGTTTTTTATTTTCACTATCAAGCACAGCAATTGTTTTAAAAGTTTTTAAGGATAAAAATGAACTCAATACACCTCACGGTAAAAATGTCTTAGCTATATTAATTTTTCAAGACCTTATTGTTGTGCCAATGATGTTAGTTACTCCAATCATAGCTGGCACATCTGGAGACGTGACTCAAAGTGTTTTATCTCTAGCAATTAAAACCATTTTAGTCATAGCAATAACCATCATAAGTGCTCGTTATTTGGTTCCCAAATTGATGCATTCAATAGCCAAAACCGAAAGTAAAGAACTTTTTTTACTAACTACATTTAGTATTTGTTTTGCAGTTGCTTTTTTGACATCTGAAGCTGGTTTATCTTTGGCATTGGGAGCATTTTTGGCAGGTCTTATTATATCGGAATCTGAATATAGTCACCAAGCGACAAGCACAATTTTACCTTTTGGAGAATTATTTACAAGCTTGTTTTTTATATCGGTAGGAATGTTATTAGACCTTTCATTTTTTATTAAAAATATAGGTCTGGTAGTCTTATTAGTTTTAGGGGTGTTTATTGTAAAATCTTTAATAGCAGCAATTGCTGTTGCAATTTTGAAATACCCTTCCAAAACTGTTATCATCACTGGAGTTTCATTATTTCAAGTTGGCGAATTCGCTTTTATACTATCAAAAGTA
Source organism: Bacteroidales bacterium (assembly GCA_041694175.1). GTDB lineage: Bacteria > Bacteroidota > Bacteroidia > Flavobacteriales > Flavobacteriaceae > Psychroflexus. The sequence continues at coordinate 24,402 of JASMTR010000084.1, read as the reverse complement.
GGTTTAGAAAATAATTTACTATCAGAGTTCACAAACCAATTATTTTTATCAGTTTCTGTTATCACTATGTTATTGACTCCTTTTGTGATTATTTTATCTGAAAAAATCGCCTTTGGCGTTCTTAATATCAAAAGAAATCAAAAACTCATTAAACCTGATGAAAATCTTGATTCTCAAGACCCACCAACCTACAAAAATCATTTAGTTATTATTGGATATGGATTAAACGGCTCTAATTTGGTTAAAGCAGCTGAATATATGAAAATACCTTATGTGATTATTGAACATAATCCTGAGAGTATTCAAAAGATTAAAGAAGAAGGTTATCCCATTATAGTTGGTGATGCTACAAAAGATTATGTGCTAAAATCGGTTAACCTAATTCAAGCCAGAGCAGTAGTAGTAGCAATATCTGACCAAGAAGCAACCAAAATAATTTTGTCTAAAATCAGACAGATTTCTCAATCATTATACACTATTATCAGGACGAGGTATGTAAAAGAAATTGAAGAATTGCATGCATTGGGCGCAGACGAAGTCATACCAGAAGAGTATGAAACTTCAATTCAGATTTTCACAAGAGTTATGCATAATTTCTTAATACCCAAAAAAGAAATTCAACACTTTACAAAATCACTTAGAATAGATGACTATAGTTTTTTTCAATCTAAATCCAATGCATCAAAAACCTTTAATTTGCCTGAAATACCTGATTTTAATATTACAACTTTAAAAGTAAATTGTGACAGTGGTAAAATACTTAAAAAGACAATTGGCGAAATAGATATTAGGAATAAATACGGAATTAATATTTTAAGTATTAAAAGAAAAAACCAATTTGTTGATATAGTAAAACCAACAGAGAAAATTTGCAGAAATGATGTTTTATTCGTTCAAGGCAAGCCAGAGAATATAGAAGAATTTTCAAAATTATTATAAGCCTTCGTATTTAAGGATGTCGATTTTTTTTATTACTAATATTTTTTAGATATTGCGGGAAGTTTAAATTAATGTCAATAAATTATAAATTTTATAGATATGCTTAGAGTTTTATTATCAATGTTTGCGTTGGTTTTTTCTGTGACGCTTTTTAGTCAAAATCTCGTTATTAAAGAAAAACTCATCAACCCTTCAGATGAAATTAACAATGGCTCCATAGAAGTTAAGGTAGAAGGCGGAGCACCACCATACCAATACAAATGGTCTAACCAAAGCACACCATTGTCTTCTAACAAAGCTGTAGGTTTAACAGAAGGTATTTCATACAATATTAAAGTCACTGATGCCAACGGCCAAACTGCTGAAAAAGACTTGAAAATAAAAGCAGAATCGATAACAGAACATTTTAATGGCTTTTTTACACCAGTCGTAGGCGCTATGGGCAGTGTGCTGTTTTGGGATCCTTTTGCAGCTGTAGGAGTTTACGATCCAGTAGTTTATACCAGTAAAGATTTAATTTTTGCACCTGAGTGGAACGCTGATACTAAAGAAGTTTATACTTTAAAAGAATGGTTAGTTGAGCCAAAAACTCACATCAACAAAGGTGATCCTATTGCAATCGTAAATTTATCACAATCAGGTGACATTCGTGTGAAAGCTCAGGATAGCGGTAATATAAAACACTTAGTTCAAGAAGGAGAAGTGATTTACGATCCCAATAATAAAGAAGATGTTATTCAATCTAATGCTCACGTTTTTGGAGAAATAAAATACGACAATCCTGTTGCCTTAACTTTACCTAATGGCGATAAACAAACCAAAGGGATCCCATTTATTGTGGTTTGGCTAATTGCTGGAGCTGCGTTTTTTACTGTAAGAATGGGCTTTATTAATATTAGAGGATTTAAACATTCGCTTCAACTCGCAAGAGGAAAATACGACGACCCTGATGCGCCAGGACGAATTACGCATTTTCAAGCTTTAACAACAGCAGTTTCAGCCACAGTCGGTCTTGGAAATATAGCAGGTGTAGCCATAGCAATATCTCTTGGTGGAGCAGGAGCAACATTTTGGATGATTTTAGCAGGTTTACTTGGTATGTCTTCAAAATTTGTGGAATGTACACTTGGTGTTAAATACAGATTTATCAATAAAGAAGGTCGAATTTTTGGTGGACCTATGAATTACCTGAGATATGGTCTTGAAAAAAGAAACTTAAAAGGTCTAGGGAAAACTTTAGCAATGGTCTTTGCTATATTAGCGATTGGTGCTTCTTTTGGCGGAGGTAATATGTTTCAAGCTAATCAATCCTTTAAAGTTTTAGCAGGTCAAATTCCAATGTTAGAGGGAAATGGGTTTTATTTTGGACTTATTTTAGCTGTATTAGTTGGTATTGTTATTATTGGTGGTATCAGCAGTATTGCAAGAGTAACTGACAAAGTCGTACCTTTTATGGCGGCCACTTATGTAATTGGTGCTTTTGTTGTGATTGGCGTTAATATAGACAATCTCGGCGCAGCTTTCAATGCAATTATTGATGGTGCATTTTCTGCAAGTGCCCTTAAAGGCGGATTTATTGGTGTGTTAATTGTTGGTTTTCAACGTGCGGCATTTTCAAACGAAGCAGGTGTTGGTTCTGCGGCTATTGCGCACTCAGCAGCTAAAACCAATCACCCACCATCTGAAGGATTTGTGGCTTTGCTCGAGCCATTTATCGATACTGTTGTCGTTTGTACGCTTACAGCTTTAGTTTTAATTTTTACCGGTATGCACGAAGTTGATGGTTTGTCAGGTGTTCAATTGACAACTGATGCGTTTGGAAGCGTTGTTTCTTGGTTCCCTTATGTATTAGCTGTTGCTGTATTTTTATTTGCATTTTCTACTATGATTTCTTGGTCTTATTATGGAATGAGAGCGTGGTCTTACGTTTTTGGACGCAGCAAAAAAAATGAATTGGTATATAAAGTTTTCTTTTTAGTATTTGTTGTTGTTGGTGCTTCAATTAGTTTAGGTGCCGTTTTAGATTTCTCTGATATGATGATTTTAGCAATGTCATTTCCAAACATCATTGGTTTATTAATACTATCTGGTGAAGTCAAAAAAGATCTAAAAGATTATTTAAGTAAATTGAAAAATGGCGAACTCTTTGTTCGTCAGAAATAAATGATTTAAAATGAAAGTAAAAAATTCCCGTTCGGTTTTGACAACATCTCAACAAAACGGGATTTTTTTGTTTTTAGGTTTAATTATCGTTGCTTTGATGGGTTTTTTATATTACCAATATAACTATCCTGAGCTAAAAAAATCTTCAATTGGTGTTGACACAGTAATGCAACATAAAATCGACTCTTTAAAAGAGCTTAAAGCTAATCAAGAAAAAAAATACACCTACAAAATCTACCCTTTTAACCCGAATTTTTTAAAAGAAGGTAAAGCATATCGATTGGGTATATCTGCTGAAGAACACGACAGACTAATTAATTATAGGGATAAGGGACAATGGATTAACTCTGCCGAAGATTTTAAAAGAGTTACTCAAGTATCTGATGAACTTTTAAATGAAATTTCCCCGTATTTTAAATTTCCAGATTGGGTTTTAGAACAGCAAAAGGCGAAGAAGTTTGAAAAACCTCAGAACGATTTAAGTTATGAACAGAAACAAGATTTAAATTTAGTAACAATAGAAGGTTTACAAGAAATAAGTGGTGTAGGCGAGGCACTATCAAAACGCATTATCACCTATAGAAATAAAATTGGTAAATTCAGATCAGATATTCAGCTTAAAGATGTTTGGGGTCTTAAATATGATATCATCGATAAAATCACCGCAAAAATGACCGTGAAGTCAAACAATGAGCAACCCAAGATTGATATTAACCAAGCTTCATTAATTGAATTAGCAGAAATCCCATACTTTGATTATGAATTAGCAAGAGAAATTTTTCAGTTTATAAAAGTTAATCAGGGGATAAATTCGTTTGAAGAATTATCAAAATTACAACAATTTCCCACCGCTAAGATTGATAGAATTAAATTATATTTGGCAATTGATAAGTAATTCTTATTTATTGTTAAAATTATTAAGAAAAATTCAACTATGAATACAAGCTATTTTTCAGAAGATCACGAATTATTCAGAACAACCTTAAGAGATTTTTTACAGAAAGAAGTCGTACCTCACGTAAATCAATGGGAAAAAGAAGGAAAAATTGATCCTGCCATTTGGACAAAAATGGGTGAAATGGGTTATTTTGGTTTGGCTTACCCTGAAAAATACGGTGGAATGGATTTAGATTTTTTCTACACAACGATTCTGCTTGAAGAGTTACAACGTGTTAATTCCGGTGGTTTTGCAGCAGCAATGTGGGCTCACGCTTATTTGGCAATGACACATCTTAACGCAGAAGGTTCTGATGAACTCAAAGAAAAATACTTAACGGCAAGTATTTCAGGAGAAAAAGTCGGTTGCCTTTGCATATCAGAACCTTTTGGTGGCTCAGATGTTGCGGGTATGAAAACCACAGCCGTTAAAGAAGGTGATGAATATGTAATCAATGGTTCAAAAACTTTCATAACCAATGGGGTGTATTCTGATTATTTAATTGTTGCAGCTAAAACCAATCCAGAGCTAAAATCAAAAGGAATGAGTATTTTTCTAATGGATAGAGAATCGCAAGGCATAGCAGCAACAAAATTAGATAAACTCGGCTGGCGCGCTTCAGATACTGCAGAATTAGCTTTTGATAATGTGAGAATTCCAGCTTCAAATCTTATGGGTGAAGAAAATAAAGGTTTTAGTTATATTATGCAACATTTTGCTTCTGAACGCTTAATTATGGGAATCAATGCCCACGCCAGAGCAGAGTATGCTATTGAGTATGCCTTAGGTTATATGAGAGATCGTGAAGCTTTTGGTAAAAAATTGACAGAATTTCAAGCTTTACGTCACAAAATAGCGGAAATGTCAACCCGTGTTGAGATGTGCAAACATTTTAATTACGCCGTTGCTTCTCGATTAGATAAAGGTGAATACGTGGTTAAAGAAGCCAGTATGTCTAAACTCGAATCGACTAAAATTGCTGATGAAGTCATTTACGATTGTTTGCAACTTCTAGGTGGTTATGGTTATATAGAAGACTATCCATTAGCCAGAATGCTTAGGGATTCAAGATTAGGACCAATTGGTGGTGGCACATCTGAAATATTAAAAGAGATTTTAGCCAAAATGATTGTGGATGAAAAAGATTACAAGCCAGCGACGAAATAATTCATACCATTATAACTAATGGCTTGAAAAGTTTTTTCTAGTTTATTGGTTATATTTGTGATATGCCTACAATTGATACATTTCTATCCTATCTTGAAAACGAGAAACAGTATTCAAAACACACCATCACGGCTTACCATAATGACTTAAAGGATTTTAATCAATTTTTAAATGACAATTTTGATGAACTCTCTTTAATAGATGTAGATTATTTTCAAGTTAGAGCTTGGATTGCTGAATTGTCTCAACAAAACTTGAAACATAAAAGCATTAACAGAAAGTTGAGTTCGCTCAAAACTTTTTATAAGTTTTTACTCAAAACAGGTCAAGTCAAAGCTTCGCCAATGCAAAAACTTAAAAGCCTAAAAATCCCTAAATCTTTAAGCACACCTTTTTCAATACAAGAGGTTAAAAATGTAATTAATAGTATAGAGCCAGTAGATTTTAAAACATCAAGGCAAACTTTGATTATTGAATTGCTTTATGCAACAGGAATGCGTCGTGCAGAATTGATTTCACTACAAACCCATGACGTAGATTTGGTAAAGCAACAACTAAAAATTACAGGAAAAAGAAATAAACAACGCATTGTACCACTCTATCAAAGAATATGCAGAAGTATTAAAAACTATTTAAGATTAAAAAAGAACGAAGGTTTTACACATGCAAATTTATTGGTTACTGAACAAGATAAACCACTTTATCCAAGTTTAGTTTATCGTGTAGTCAATGATGCTTTTAGTGAATTTTCAAGCAAGTCAAAAACTAGTCCTCATATTTTACGTCACAGCTTTGCAACTCATCTTTTAAATGAAGGTTCAGATTTAAATGCTATAAAAGAATTATTGGGACATGAAAGTCTTTCATCTACAGAGATTTACACACACAATAGCATTGAGCAACTCAAACAATCTTATTATAAAAACCACCCTAGAGAATCGAAATAATATTGACTTAAAAAAATATATAAAAAAAAGTAAAAATTATTTTTTCTATGAAAATTAAACTCTATATATTTGCATTCCGCAAAAAATGCGGTAAAAAGTTCTTAAAAGCCGATGTAGCTCAGCTGGCTAGAGCAGCTGATTTGTAATCAGCAGGTCGTGGGTTCGAGTCCCTCCATCGGCTCTTTTGAAAATATTAATGGTTTTGGGGAGATACTCAAGCGGCCAACGAGGGCAGACTGTAAATCTGCTGACCTAGTCTTCGCAGGTTCGAATCCTGCTCTCCCCACATAAGCAGTTTAGCTGCTAAAGTTCTTTATATTTTGAAATACGTCTATTAATTAAGGTGTAAAAGCGGAAGTAGCTCAGTTGGTAGAGCGTCAGCCTTCCAAGCTGAATGTCGCCGGTTCGAACCCGGTCTTCCGCTCTAATTTTAATTAATATATAATGTTTGGCATATGGTCAAGCAATATAAAAAAAATACCTTACGCCGACGTAGCTCAGGGGTAGAGCGTTTCCTTGGTAAGGAAAAGGTCACGAGTTCAATTCTCGTCGTTGGCTCTAAATATAAAGGAATAGAAATGATAAAAACGTTAACACTAATATATAACTAAGATTAAATAATTTACTTATGGCAAAGGAAAATTTTGATCGATCCAAACCACACCTTAACATAGGTACACTTGGACACGTCGATCACGGTAAAACAACTTTAACTGCAGCAATCACAAAAGTGATGGCTGATAAAGGTTTTTCAGAAGCTTCTGCTTTTGATCAAATTGATAATGCGCCTGAAGAAAAAGAGCGTGGTATCACAATCAACTCTTCACACGTCGAGTATCAAACTGAAAACAGACACTATGCACACGTTGACTGTCCAGGTCACGCCGATTACGTTAAAAACATGGTAACTGGTGCGGCTCAAATGGACGGTGCAATTTTAGTTGTTGCTGCTACTGATGGTCCTATGCCACAAACCCGTGAGCATATTTTACTTGGTCGTCAAGTTGGTGTGCCTCGTATTGTTGCTTTCTTAAACAAGGTTGACCTTGTTGATGATGAGGAATTGTTAGAACTTGTTGAAATGGAAGTTAGAGACTTATTAAGTTTCTATGACTACGATGGTGATAATGCCCCAGTTATTTCTGGTTCTGCATTAGGTGCTTTAGAAGGTGATGAAAAATGGGCAGAAAAAGTTGTTGAATTAATGCAAGCTGTTGATGACTATATTGAGTTGCCAAAAAGAGAAGTTGATAAAGATTTCTTAATGCCTATTGAAGACGTGTTCTCTATTACAGGACGTGGTACTGTTGCAACTGGTAGAATAGAAACTGGTGTAGCTAACACTGGAGATGCTGTAGATATCATTGGTATGGGTGCTGATAAATTAAAATCAACAATTACTGGTGTTGAGATGTTTCGTAAAATATTAGATAGAGGTGAGGCTGGTGATAATGTAGGTATTCTTTTAAGAGGTATCGAAAAAGACCAAATCACAAGAGGTATGGTAATTACTAAACCTAACTCAGTAACACCTCACGCTAAATTTAAGGCTGAAGTTTATGTCTTGAAAAAAGAAGAAGGTGGTCGTCACACACCATTCCATAATAACTATAGACCTCAGTTTTATGTAAGAACAACTGATGTTACTGGTACTATTACTTTGCCAGATGGAGTAGAAATGGTAATGCCAGGTGATAACCTTACAATTACTGTTGAATTGTTGCAACCAATTGCTATGAATGTTGGTCTTCAATTTGCAATTAGAGAAGGTGGACGTACAGTTGGAGCTGGTCAGGTAACTGAAATTTTAGACTAATTTCTTTTAATATATAGGTTGAGGTAATGCGATAAAATCGTTATTACCTCGACTTTTTAATAAACGGGTTTAGCTCAGTTGGTAGAGCACTGGTCTCCAAAACCAGGTGTCGGGAGTTCGAGCCTCTCAACCCGTGCAAACAATGTTTTTAGATTTTAGTTTATAACTATATAATAAATACTAATAAAGCTACATAATGTCAGGTATAATCAAATATGTTAATGAATCTTACTACGAATTAAAAAACCACGTTACATGGCCATCTTATGCAGATGCGCAAAGACTTATGGTTGTAGTGGCTGTGTTTTCAGTTTTGTTGGCTCTAGCCGTATACGGTGTCGATCAAGTTTTTAGCGGTGTTATTGAGCAATATTTTAATTGGGTAAAATCTTAATTATGTCTGAAACATCACTAAAAAAATGGTATGTCGTTAGGTCCATAAGTGGATCTGAAAACAAGATTAAGGATTATATTGAAAAAGAAATTGCTCACGAAGGACTTGAAGATTATGTCGATGAAATTTTAGTGCCTACAGAAAAAGTTGTTCAGATAAGAAACGGTAAAAAAATTCAAAAAGATAAAGTTTACTTGCCTGGTTACATTGTTATCAATGCTAATTTAGAGGGTGAACTGACACATATTATAAAAAATGTAAATGGTGTTATTGGTTTTTTAGGTGAAACTAAAGGTGGTGACCCTGTACCACTTAGAAAATCTGAAGTTAATAGGTTATTAGGAAAAGTTGATGAACTTAGCACAAGTAAGGAGCAAGTTAATATTCCTTTTTCTATAAATGAAAATGTGAAAGTTATCGATGGACCATTCAATAGTTTTACAGGTACAATTGAAAAGGTAAATGAAGAAAAACGAAAACTTCAAGTTATGGTCAAAATATTTGGCAGAAAAACACCTGTTGAATTAAGCTTTATGCAAGTAGAAAAAATATAAATGTTACAAGATATAGATTGTTTTATTGCTTCCCACTGAAACAATCCCACCAAAAACAAAAATTAAAATGGCAAAAGAAGTAAGTAAAATTGTAAAACTCCAAGTAAGAGGTGGTGCTGCAAACCCATCTCCACCAGTAGGACCAGCTCTTGGTGCTGCAGGTGTTAATATTATGGAGTTTTGTAAGCAATTTAATGGCAGAACTCAAGATAAAGCTGGAAAGGTACTACCTGTTGAAATTACAGTATATGTTGATAAATCATTTGATTTTATCATCAAAACTCCACCGGCTGCTGTACAAATATTAGAAGCGACCAAAACTAAAAAAGGATCAGGAGAACCTAATAGAAAGAAAGTTGCAACTATTACTTGGGATCAAATTAAAGCAATTGCAGAAGATAAAATGCAAGATCTCAATGCTTTTACTGTTGAGTCTGCTATGAAAATGGTTGCTGGAACAGCGCGTTCTATGGGTGTTAATGTAAAAGGTAATGCACCTTTTTAAATTGTTAAATTAAATTCAATGGGACAAATCACAAAAAAACAAAAAGAAGCTAAAGCTAAGGTCGATAGAGATAACCTCTATTCGGTTGCTGAAGCTTCAAAACTTGTAAAAGATATATCTAATGCTAACTTTGATGAATCAGTAGATTTAGCAATTAGACTTAACGTAGATCCACGTAAAGCTAACCAAATGGTTAGAGGTGTTGTTACACTTCCTAACGGCACGGGTAAGCAAACTACTGTATTAGCTTTAGTAACTCCAGACAAAGCGGATGAAGCTAAAGAAGCAGGTGCGGACTATGTTGGTTTAGATGAATATATTGAAAAAATTAAAGGCGGTTGGACAGACGTTGACGTTATCGTTACTATGCCAAGTGTTATGGGTAAACTGGGACCTTTAGGTAGAATTTTAGGACCAAGAGGTTTAATGCCTAACCCTAAAACTGGTACAGTAACAATGGATGTTGCTAAAGCAGTATCAGATGTCAAAGGTGGAAAAATCGATTTTAAAGTTGACAAAACTGGAATTGTTCACGCTTTAATTGGTAAAACATCATTTGAGGCTGATAAGATTGCAGGCAATGCGCGTGAACTTTTAGGTACTATTGTTAAATTAAAACCTACTACTGTAAAAGGTATTTACATCAAAAGTATCTATATGTCATCAACAATGTCACCTAGCGTAGCTATTGACACCAAACGTTTCACAGATCAATAACTTTAATTATGACTAGAGAAGAAAAATCAACTATAATTAAAGAGTTAACTGATAAGTTAGCTGAAACTTCAAGTATTTACTTTACTGATATTTCTGGCTTAGACGCCCAAAATACCAATAAATTAAGAAGAGCTTGTTTCAAAGCTAATATCAAATTACTCGTTGTAAAAAATACTTTAATGGCCAAAGCCATGAGTAGTACCGATAAAGATTTTGGCGAATTAGACCAAACACTTAAAGGAAACACCTCAATTATGTTTTCTGAAACAGGTAATGCTCCAGCTAAAATTATTAAAGATTTTAGAAAAAAGAACGATAAGCCTCTTTTAAAAGGCGCTTTCGTAGATGAAGCTATATATCTTGGCGATGACTACCTTGAGACTCTTGTAAATATCAAGTCTAAAGAAGAAGTCATTGGCGATATAGTATCATTGCTTCAATCACCTGCTAAAAACGTTATTTCAGCACTTCAATCTGGTGGTGGAAAACTTGCAGGAATATTAAAAACGCTTTCTGAAAAAGAAAGCTAAAATTAAGCACTAATAAATCAATATAAATACAATTAAAAACGATAGAAAATGGCAGAATTAAAAGATTTCGCAGAACAATTAGTTAACTTAACTGTAAAAGAAGTTAATGAATTAGCTGATATTCTTAAAGAAGAATACGGCATTGAACCTGCTGCTGCAGCTGTAGCTGTTGCAGGTGGAGGCGCCGCTGGTGGTGGTGAGGAAGCAGAGGAGCAAACAGAATTTGATGTTATCCTTACCGCACCAGGTGGATCTAAATTGGCAGTTGTTAAACTTGTAAAAGAGTTAACAGGTCAAGGTCTTAAAGATGCAAAAGCATTAGTTGATAACGCACCATCACCAATTAAAGAAGGTGTTACTAAAGACGAAGCTGAATCTCTAAAATCACAATTAGAAGAAGCAGGCGCTGAGGTTGAACTTAAGTAATTTCAACTATTTGATATTTAAAGGTTTAGACCTCAGAATAAATCATTCTGATGGTCTAAACCATTTTGCATTTAATAATGCAAGTGTAGTTTACACAAAATTTTTATTATTTCAATTTTGCTAATAAGCATTAAATTCTTTCGTAGATGTCAGTAAATCAAAATGAACGTATCAGTTTTTCTTCTGTAACCAATAAACCTGATTATCCAGATTTTTTAGATATACAGGTTAAATCTTTCAAAGACTTTTTTCAATTAGAAACTAAACCAGAAGAGCGCTCTGATGAAGGTCTATTTAACACGTTTATGGAAAATTTTCCCATAACCGATACCAGAAATCAGTTTGTTCTTGAATTTCTAGATTATTTTATAGATCCACCAAGATACTCAATCCAAGAGTGTATTGAGCGTGGTCTTACCTACTGTGTTCCGCTTAAAGCGAGACTTAAACTTTATTGTACAGATCCTGAGCACGAAGATTTTGAAACTATTGTTCAAGACGTGTACTTAGGAACAATTCCTTATATGACGCCGAGTGGCACATTCATCATTAACGGCGCTGAACGTGTTGTGGTTTCTCAACTACACAGATCACCAGGTGTATTCTTTGGCCAGTCTTTCCACGCTAACGGAACTAAATTATACTCAGCTCGAGTTATTCCATTTAAAGGCTCTTGGATAGAATTTGCTACCGATATCAATTCGGTAATGTATGCATATATTGATAGAAAGAAAAAATTACCTGTTACCACACTTTTTAGAGCCATTGGTTTTGAACGAGACAAAGATATTTTAGAGATATTCGATCTTGCTGAAGAAATCAAAGTTTCTAAAACAGGACTTAAAAAAGTATTAGGTCGTAAACTTGCTGCTCGTGTTCTTAACACATGGTACGAAGACTTTGTTGATGAAGACACAGGCGAAGTTGTTTCTATTGAAAGAAATGAAATTGTATTAGACCGTGATACTGAACTTGAAAAAGATCATATAGAAGAAATTTTAGAAACGGGTTCTAAAACCATTTTACTTCACAAAGAAGATAGTAGTAATAGTGATTACGCTATTATTTACAATACGCTTCAAAAAGATCCAACCAACTCTGAAAAAGAAGCGGTTGAACACATCTACAGACAATTACGTAATGCCGAACCGCCTGATGAAGAAACAGCTCGAGGTATTATAGACAAACTTTTCTTTAGTGATCAACGCTACAACTTAGGTGAAGTTGGTCGTTACAGAATGAATAAAAAATTAGGTCTTGATATTTCTGAAGACAAAAGAGTATTAACTAAAGATGATATCATAACTATCATCAAATACCTTATAGAACTTGTTAATTCTAAGGCTGAGGTAGATGATATTGACCACTTGTCTAACAGACGTGTCAGAACAGTTGGTGAGCAACTTTCACAACAATTCGGAATTGGTCTTGCAAGAATGGCGAGAACCATCAGAGAACGTATGAACGTTAGAGATAATGAAGTCTTTACACCAATTGATTTAATTAATGCTAAGACTTTATCATCGGTAATTAATTCATTTTTTGGGACAAATCAATTGTCGCAATTTATGGATCAAACCAATCCTTTAGCAGAATTGACTAATAAACGTCGTATGTCTGCTCTTGGGCCAGGCGGTTTATCAAGAGAACGCGCTGGATTTGAGGTTCGTGATGTTCACTTTACACACTATGGTAGATTATGTCCAATTGAAACTCCTGAAGGGCCAAACATTGGTTTGATTTCTTCAATGTCTGTGTTTGGAAAAATTAATAATCTTGGTTTCATTGAAACTCCATATAGAAAGGTTGAAAATGGTGTAATTGATTTTAAAAATGAACCACTTTACCTATCTGCTGAAGAGGAAGAAGAAAAACTCATTGCTCAAGCCAATATCCCTATTGATGATAATGGAAAAATACTTTCCGAAAAAGTTATTGCTAGAAAAGAAGGCGACTTCCCTGTAGTTGATCCAAAAGAAGTTGACTATATAGATGTGGCGCCAAACCAAATCTCATCAATTTCTGCATCTTTAATTCCATTCTTAGAACACGATGATGCTAACCGTGCCTTGATGGGATCAAATATGATGCGTCAAGCTGTTCCTTTATTAAGAGTAGACTCACCAATCGTTGGTACTGGTCTTGAAAGACAAGTGGCAACAGATTCCAGAGTTTTAATTAATGCTGAAGGTGATGGTGTAGTAGAATATGTTGATGCACAAAAAATCAAAATTAAATACGACCGTACTGACGAAGAAAGACAAGTTAGTTTTGATTCTGATTCTAAAACTTATAACCTTATAAAATTTAGAAAAACAAACCAAGGCACGTCTATTAACTTAAAACCTATAGTAAATGTAGGGGAAAGAGTATCTAAAGGTCAGGTTTTATGTCAAGGTTATGCAACTGAAGCTGGAGAATTAGCTTTAGGTAGAAATATGAAAGTGGCATTTATGCCTTGGAAAGGTTATAACTTCGAGGATGCTATTGTGATTTCTGAAAAGGTCGTTCGTGATGATATTTTAACTTCTATTCACGTTGATGAATACTCTCTTGAAGTTAGAGATACTAAGTTAGGTAATGAAGAACTCACACCTGATATACCGAATGTTTCTGAAGAAGCGACAAAAGATCTTGACGAAAATGGTATGATAAGAGTTGGAGCTGAAATTAAACCTGGCGATATCCTTATTGGTAAAATTACTCCTAAAGGTGAAAGCGATCCAACACCTGAAGAAAAGCTCCTTCGAGCTATTTTCGGAGATAAAGCCGGTGATGTAAAAGATGCGTCTTTAAAAGCTTCACCATCTCTTAGAGGTGTAGTTATCGATAAAAAGCTTTTTGCACGTGCAGTAAAAGATAAAAGGAAACGTGCAAAAGATAAAGAAGAAATCAACAAGCTTGAAGCTAAATACCACGTTAAATTTGAAGAGTTAAGAAATATCTTAATCGATAAATTATTCGCTCTTGTTAATGGTAAAACAGCTCAAGGGGTTCAAAATGATTTAGGTGAAGATGTTTTGCCAAAAGGTAAAAAATTCACTTTAAAAATGTTGAATTCTGTTGAAGACTTTACTCATTTAACTAAAGGAACTTGGACAACTGATAAACACCTAAATAGCTTACTAGCTGATCTTCTTCATAATTATAAAATTAAGAAGAATGATTTACAAGGTAATTTAAGACGTGAGAAATTTACCATTTCTGTTGGTGACGAGTTACCATCAGGTATTTTAAAACTGGCTAAAATCTACGTCGCTAAAAAACGTAAACTTAAAGTTGGTGATAAAATGGCAGGTCGTCACGGTAACAAAGGTATTGTTGCTAAAATCGTTAGGGAAGAAGACATGCCATTCCTTGAAGACGGCACACCAGTTGATATTGTATTAAATCCATTAGGTGTACCATCTCGTATGAATATCGGTCAGATATATGAAACTGTATTAGGTTGGGCAGGTCAAAAATTAGGTCAAAAATACGCGACCCCAATTTTTGATGGTGCTACAATTGATCAAATTAATGAATTAACCGATAAAGCTGGAATCCCTAGATATGGACATACTTATTTATATGACGGTGGAACTGGCGAAAGATTTGACCAACCTGCAACTGTAGGTGTCATTTATATGCTTAAACTCGGTCATATGATTGAGGACAAAATGCACTCGCGTTCTATTGGTCCATACTCATTGATTACACAACAACCCCTTGGTGGTAAAGCCCAATTTGGTGGTCAGCGTTTTGGTGAGATGGAAGTTTGGGCACTTGAAGCTTATGGCGCATCAAGTACTTTACGTGAAATCTTAACCGTAAAATCTGATGATGTCATCGGAAGAGCCAAAACATATGAAGCTATAGTGAAAGGAGAACCTATGCCAGAACCTGGTTTGCCTGAATCATTTAATGTTTTAATGCACGAACTGAAAGGTCTCGGATTAGATATTAAATTGGAAGAATAAATGTTTATTTTAATAAACATAACAATATTTTAAAATTAATTCTTTTAAACTTGTACAATGACAAGACATAACGATAAGAATACTCAAGTAAAATTTAATCAAATTTCAATCGGTTTAGCTTCACCTGAAAAAATTCTAGGCGAATCAAGAGGTGAAGTCTTGAAACCTGAAACTATAAATTATAGAACCCACAAACCTGAAAGAGATGGTTTATTTTGTGAACGCATCTTTGGTCCTGTTAAAGATTATGAATGTGCTTGTGGTAAATATAAAAGAATACGCTACAAAGGCATTGTATGTGATAGATGTGGCGTTGAAGTAACAGAAAAGAAAGTTCGTCGTGACAGAGTAGGTCACATTAACTTAGTTGTGCCAGTGGCTCACATTTGGTACTTTAGGTCTTTACCTAACAAATTGGGTTACCTTCTCGGCATTCCGTCTAAGAAACTCGATATGATTATTTATTATGAAAGATATGTAGTCATTCAAGCTGGCGAAGCCAAAAATGAAGATGGAGAACCTTTACAAAAAATGGATTTCTTAACTGAGGAAGAGTATCTCAATATTTTAGATAGCTTACCACAAGAAAATCAATATTTAGAAGACGATGACCCCAACAAGTTTATCGCTAAAATGGGAGCAGAGTGCCTTATCGAAATATTAAAAAGAATAGATCTTGATGAACTATCTTACGATTTAAGACATAAGGCCAACCACGAAACGTCTAAACAACGGAAAACAGAAGCTCTTAAAAGACTTCAAGTTGTTGAAGCATTAAGAGACTCTAAAAATAACCGAAGCAATAATCCAGAGTGGATGATTATGAAAGTAATCCCTGTTATCCCACCAGAATTAAGACCTTTGGTACCACTTGACGGTGGCCGCTTCGCAACATCTGACCTTAATGATTTATACAGACGTGTAATCATTAGAAACAATCGTCTTAAAAGATTGATGGAAATTAAAGCGCCTGAGGTTATTTTACGTAACGAAAAACGTATGCTTCAAGAATCTGTTGATTCTCTTTTTGATAACACAAGAAAATCTTCTGCTGTTAAAACAGATTCTAACAGACCTTTAAAATCACTTTCAGATTCTTTAAAAGGTAAGCAAGGTCGTTTCAGACAAAACTTATTAGGTAAACGTGTAGATTATTCAGCGCGTTCCGTTATTGTTGTTGGTCCTGAACTTAAAATGTTTGAGTGTGGTTTGCCTAAAGATATGGCTGCTGAACTTTATAAGCCTTTTATTATCAGAAAATTGATAGAAAGAGGTGTTGTCAAAACCGTAAAGTCTGCTAAAAAAATTATAGATAAAAAAGAACCTATAGTTTGGGATATTTTAGAAAACGTCCTTAAAGGCCACCCAGTATTACTGAACCGTGCCCCAACTTTGCACAGACTTGGTATCCAAGCTTTCCAACCTAAGTTAATAGAAGGTAAAGCTATTCAGCTTCACCCTTTGGCTTGTACAGCATTTAATGCAGATTTTGATGGTGACCAAATGGCAGTCCATTTACCATTAGGTCCTGAGGCTATTTTAGAAGCTCAGCTTTTAATGTTAGCTTCTCACAATATCTTAAATCCTGCTAACGGTTCACCAATTACAGTACCTTCTCAAGATATGGTTCTTGGATTGTACTATATGACTAAAGAGCGTAAGTCTGATGAAGACTATAAAATGAAAGGTGAAGGTTTAACTTTCTATTCTTTCGAAGAAGTCAATATTGCTCTTAATGAAGGAAAAGTTGAATTAAATACTTCTATCAAAGTTAGAATCAAAGATATTGATCCTAATGCTGAAAAACCTACTAAAATTATTGAAACCACAGTTGGTAGGGTGATTTTTAATGAGCACTTGCCTGAAGCAGTTGGTTATGTAAACGATGTTCTTACCAAAAAAGCTCTAAGGAATGTGATTGGTGATGTGATCAAAAAAACCAGCATTCCTGAAACTTCTGAATTTTTAGATAAAATTAAAAGTTTAGGATACAACTACGCGTTTAAAGGTGGCTTATCTTTTTCACTTGGTGATATTATTATACCTGAAGAAAAACAACAATTAATTGATGAAGCCAACGCTCAAGTCGAAACTATTGTAGGCAACTATAATATGGGACTTATCACTAATAATGAAAGATATAACCAAGTTATTGACATTTGGACAGCTACAAACGCCAATCTTACAGAGTTAGCAATGAAACGTATTACTGAAGACAAGCAAGGCTTCAATTCTGTTTATATGATGCTTGATTCTGGCGCACGTGGTTCTAAAGAGCAAATCCGTCAGTTAACCGGTATGCGTGGATTGATGGCTAAACCTAAAAAATCAACTTCTGGTGGTGGTGAAATTATTGAAAACCCAATTCTTTCAAACTTTAAAGAAGGTTTATCAATTTTAGAATATTTCATCTCTACTCACGGCGCTCGTAAAGGTCTTGCTGATACGGCACTTAAAACAGCTGATGCTGGTTATTTAACTCGACGACTTGTTGATGTATCTCAAGACGTTATTGTTAGAGAAGAAGATTGTGGTACCTTAAGAGGTATTGAAGTTTTTGCCTTAAAGAAAAATGATGAAGTGGTGGAAACCTTAGGTGAACGTATTGTCGGCAGAACATCACTAAATGAAGTAAAAGATCCTATTAGTGGTGAACATATTTTAGAAGCTGGTGAAGAAATTACAGAAGAGAAAGCAGAAATGATAGAAAACTCTGCTCTAAATAGTTTAGAAGTAAGGTCTCCATTGTCTTGTGAGTCTAAAAAAGGTATTTGTGTAAAATGTTATGGTAGAAACCTGTCAACAGGCAAAACTGTTCAAAAAGGTGAAGCTGTTGGCGTTATTGCTGCCCAATCTATTGGTGAGCCAGGTACACAGTTAACTTTAAGAACTTTCCACGTTGGTGGTATTGCAGGTAACATTTCAGAAGACAATAAGCTTGAAGCTAACTTTGATGGTAAAGCTGAAATCGAGGATCTTAAAACTGTAAATAGTAAGGATAATGAAGGTAATGATGTAAAAGTTGTAATTTCGAGAACATCAGAACTTAAATTAGTTGACAAAAAATCAGGCGTTGTATTATCTACAAATGTTATTCCTTACGGTTCTCAATTATTTATTAAACCTGGAGCTACGGTTAAGAAAGGTGACGTTATCTGTAAATGGGATCCTTACAACGGAGTCATCATATCAGAATTTTCTGGTCAAGTCAAATTTGAAAATATTGAACAAGGCTTAACCTATAAAATTGAAACTGACGAACAAACCGGTTTCCAAGAAAAAGTAATTAGCGAATCCAAAAATAAACGTAAGATACCTACTCTTCATATTTTAAATACAAAAGGTGAAAATATTAGATCTTATAATTTACCTGTTGGAGCTCACTTAATTGTAGACGATGAAGAAAAAATTGATGAAGGTAAAATCTTAGTTAAGATACCAAGAAGTTCATCTAAAGCTGGTGATATTACTGGTGGTTTACCAAGATTAACAGAGCTGTTCGAAGCACGTAACCCGTCTAACCCAGCTGTTGTAAGTGAAATTGATGGTGTTGTTTCTTTTGGTAAAATCAAAAGAGGTAACCGTGAAATTATCATTGAATCTAAACTTGGTGAAACTAAAAAATACTTGGTTAAATTATCTAATCAAATATTAGTTCAAGAAAATGATTATGTAAGAGCTGGTATGCCATTATCAGACGGTTCTGTAACACCAAATGATATTCTTAATATTAAAGGCCCAAGTGCGGTTCAACAATATTTAGTTAATGAGGTTCAAGAAGTTTATAGACTTCAGGGCGTACAGATTAATGATAAACACTTTGAAGTTGTTGTAAGACAAATGATGCAAAAAGTGAAAATCAAAGATTCAGGCGATACCACTTTCTTAGAAAACCAATTAGTTCATAAACAAGACTTTATTGAAGAAAACGATAATATTTTTGGTAAGAAAGTAGTTGAAGAACCAGGAGATAGTCAAAACCTTAAAGCTGGTCAAATTGTGACTCTTCGCGAGTTAAGAGATGAAAATTCTATCTTAAAACGTGAGGATAAAAAAATTGTAGAAGCAAGAGACGCAGAGTCTGCCACTGCTATGCCAGTTCTTCAAGGTATTACTAGAGCATCACTTCAAACTAAGTCGTTTATTTCTGCAGCTTCATTCCAAGAAACCACAAAAGTTCTTAACGAAGCCGCTGTGAGTGGTAAAATAGACAAACTTGAAGGCTTGAAAGAAAATGTTATTGTAGGTCATAAAATACCTGCTGGAACAGGACTAAGAGAGTTTGATGATATTATCGTAGGTTCTGAAGAAGAACTTGATAATATGCTAAAACCCGAAGATATGCAGCCTAACGTCAGTGTAAACTTAAATTAATAATGCTATGAGTAAAGACGATAAAGCCAAAAAAAATCAGCTTAATATTCAATTAGATGAAAGTATAGCTAATGGTACTTACAGTAACTTAGTTATCATTAATCACTCTTCTACAGAATTTGTGCTTGATTTTGTAAGCGTAATGCCTGGAGTGCCAAAATCTAAAGTAAAATCAAGAATGGTTTTAGCACCACAACACGCTAAACGCTTGCTTAGAGCATTGTCTGAAAACATAAAGCGTTATGAAAGTTCGCACGGCGAAATAAAAGACGACCAAAAACAACATCAAAATATTCCGATGAATTTTGGTCCGACTGGAGAAGCTTAAATCAAAAAAAGCCTTAGCAAATTTGCTAAGGCTTTTTAATTTACTGTCAATTCTAAAATTAAGATTGAGTCGCTTTTAAATTGACTTGAAGTTTAATTTCATCGTTGATAAATTTGTCTTTTAAATCATCAAATACTGATTTTGACATAAACTCAATTCCCCATTCTGTCCTGTCAATGCTAAACTCTTCGCTAATAAGTTTTACAGCTTGATTGTCATTACCAAAATTGATTTCTGAAATAAACTCAACGGCATTTTTAACACCTTTAATTTCTAAATCACCTTTAATTTTATATTTATCACCTACTGCCTCTACACTACCTATTTTAAATGAAGCTTTAGGATATTTCTCAACATTAAAAAAATGATCTTCTTTACCTTCTACAGTTCCTTTAAGGTGGTTTTCTAAATCGGCTTTTTCTTCACCTTCTAAGTCCTCAACATTGATACTTTTCATATCAATAGTAAATTTTCCTGATACTAACTGGCCATTTTCAAAACTCATTTCACCAGACTCTACTTTAATAATCCCATTATGGCTTCCAGCAGGTTTTGACCCTACCCAATTAATTGTCGATGAATTTTCATCTACTTTAAATTGCCCAGAAATATCACTTTCTGTTTTGGGCTTTACTTCAGTTTCCTTTATTTCTTCTTGTTTTTGGTCAGATTTACAACCAATAGCGATGCTTATTAAAGCGATAGCACAAATAACACTCAATTTTTTGTTCATAACATTTTAAATTTTGATTTTTTCAAAAATACGTATTTTTACCGAATCTTAAAATAATGACAATTTGACATAAAACGAGTCTTGGCAATTGATTTGACAACTTAGTAATATCAACAATATATTGAAAATGAAAAAAGAAAATAACACTATAAAAGAAGAAGAAAATTTAGAGCAACAACAAGCTCATAAAGAAAAGTCTGATAATATAAAAACAGATAAAGAAGACGAATCTAAATCTAAAGAAAATAATGAAAACAAAGATGTAAAAGAAGAATCCCAAGAAAAGGAATCTGAAAAATCATTGACTAAAGAAGAATCTCTTCAGCAAGAAGTAGATCAACAAAAAGACAAATATTTACGCTTGTTTGCCGAGTTTGAAAACTACAAAAGACGAACCAGTAAGGAACGTTTAGAGCTTTTTAAAACAGCTTCTCAAGAGTTAATACAGGCATTGCTCCCTGTGCTAGACGATTTTGATAGAGCTTTGAAGGAAATTAATAAATCTAAGGATAAAAATTTGATTGATGGTGTTGAACTTATTAATAACAAATTAAGAGAAACATTAAAATCAAAAGGCTTAGAGCCTATGACAGTTAAGGAAGGTGATACATTTGATGGTGATATTCACGAAGCTGTAACCCAAATTCCGGCACCAGATAAATCTATGAAAGGCAAAATTGTTGATGTGGTTGAACGAGGTTACACTTTGGGCGACAAAATTATTAGATTTCCTAAAGTTGTGACAGGTAAATAAGAGTTGCTGATTGGATTTAATGAAAAATAAAAATTGATGAAAGAAGATTATTATGACATATTAGGTGTAGATAAAAATGCATCTGCGGCAGAAATCAAAAAAGCTTATAGGAAATTAGCTATTAAATACCATCCTGATAAAAATCCTGATAACGCTGAGGCTGAAGCAATGTTTAAAAAAGCCGCAGAAGCCTATGAAGTTTTGAGTAACCCTGAAAAGAAAGCCAAATATGATCAGTTTGGTCACTCAGCTTTTGATGGTAGTGGCGGCTTTGGTGGAGGCGGTATGGATATGGATGATATATTCAGCCAATTCGGTGATATTTTTGGTTCTGCATTTGGTGGCTCTGGCGGTGGTGGCTTTTCTGGTTTTGGCGGTTTTGGTCGCCAAGGTCGTTCCAAGGGAAGTAACCTTAGAATTCGCGTTAAACTCTCACTTAAAGATGTAGGCCAAGGTGTTGAGAAAAAAATAAAAGTCAAAAGGAAAAAGAAATCTGCTGACACTACTTATAAAACCTGCCCAACTTGTGGAGGTTCTGGTCAAGTCACGCGTGTTACTAACACTATTTTAGGTAGAATGCAAACGGCCTCACCTTGTAGTGCCTGTCAAGGAAGCGGTCAAATAATCGAAAATAAAGGTGCAGGAACAGATGCTCACGGATTAAAAGTTGAAGAGGAACTAGTTTCTATTAAAATTCCTGCGGGAGTTGAGGATGGCATGCAACTTAAAGTTTCGGGCAAAGGCAATGAAGCCCCTGGAAATGGAATTGCTGGCGATTTAATTGTTCTCATTGAAGTTGAAGAACATTCATCACTTAAAAGAGATGGCGAAAATCTACATTACGATTTATATATTAGTTTTTCTGAAGCGGCACTAGGCGTGTCTAAAGAAATAGAAACCGTTTCTGGTAAAGTGCGAATTAAAATAGAACCTGGCGTGCAAAGTGGTAAAATACTCAGATTAAAAGCTAAGGGCTTACCCAACCTTAATAGATACAGAACAGGTGACTTATTGGTTCACGTCAATGTTTGGACACCCCAAAATTTAAATAGAGAACAACAGCAGTTTTTTGAAAACCAAAAAGACGAAGAAAACTTTAAACCAAATCCTAATAAATCTGATAAATCTTTCTTTGAAAAAGTTAAGGATATGTTTTCGTAAACCTCAATTTTAACATTTTTTTATTTATATTTGAACATCACTTAATCATTTAGTGATGTTTTTCTTTTTCATAGCAATTTTTTCCCATCCTTAAACGTTTGTTTCCGGATGGGTTTTGTTTTTTAGCATAATATTAGTTAATTATTATAATAATGTTTCGACATAACTTAATGTAATTTTTTAAATCTTATTCATGAAACGATATTTAAGCCTATTAGGTTTTCTCTTTTTTATGTCGACAATTTTTGCCCAAACATCAGATATAGCTAGAGTAGAATATACTTGGTTTCCACAAGATGATTCTGATAATTCGTTCAGGCGTTTTAAAACATTTGTCAATTATCCGATTAAACTAAAGAATGAAGATTACCTTATTCCAGGTGTAGAATACCAAAATGTAGAATTTCAATTTAATGACGATGTATCTTTTAATAACGAAAATCTTGACCGTTTCCAATACTATAAATTAAACTTAGCATACCTAAGAAAGTTTAAAGAAAATTGGCGATACGCAGTTGAAGCAGGTGTAGTAGCCACATCTAATTTTCAAACTAGCCTCACTTCAGATGATATTCTTTTTAATGGATCTGCTTATGTTATAAAAACTAGACCTAAAACTGAAAATCAAAAGAAAACAAGATTAATTTTAGGTTTAACTTTTAATACCAATGCAGGGACGCCTTTTCCATTACCTTTTGTCAGTTATTTTAAAGAAGTAAGTCCCAAAGTCAATTATTCTTTAGGAATTCCAAAAACTAATATAAAATATTTATTTTCGCCAAAGCATATCGTTCAAGCTTTTGTGACACTTGACGGGTTCTATGCCAATGTACAAAAAGATATTGCTATAACTCGAAATAATGTTACTGAACAAGCCAGTGAATTGTCTATGTTGGTTGCATTATCAGGCCTTGGATATGAATATAAGTTTACTGATTATTTTAGCTTTTACAGTTATGCAGGTTATACGATATTAAATGATATTAGATTGAGAGATGAAGATGCAAATGACATATTTACCATAAATGATAATAACAGTGTTTACTTTAGATTTGGACTTAAAATAAAAGTGTATTAGTATGTCAAAATTACTTATTGTAGAAGACGAAGAAGCCATTAGACGTGTCCTTGTTAAAATTCTAAAAGAAGATGATTCCAACTACCAAATTGAAGTTGCTTCTAATGGAGTAGAAGCGATAGAACTCATAAAAAACCAAGACTTTGATTTAGTTTTATGTGATATAAAGATGCCCAAAATGGATGGCATAGAAGTTTTAGAAAAAACCAAGACTGAAAAACCAGAATTACCAGTCGTGATGATTTCAGGCCATGGCGATTTAGAAACTGCGGTTGAAACAATGCGAAAAGGTGCGTTTGATTATATTTCCAAACCACCCGATCTAAACCGACTATTACAAACTGTAAAGATAGCTTTAGA
Source organism: Bacteroidales bacterium (assembly GCA_041694175.1). Classification (GTDB taxonomy): domain Bacteria; phylum Bacteroidota; class Bacteroidia; order Flavobacteriales; family Flavobacteriaceae; genus Psychroflexus. Next base: position 560 of record JASMTR010000084.1, on the reverse strand, counting down.
CCACAATAAACTTGCTACTGAAAACAAAACCCTTAAAAAGAAAGTCAGTAAGAAATATGAAATGATTGGTGATTCTGATGCAATGACCAATATTAAATCTATGATTGACAAAATTGCACCAACCGATGCAAGAGTTTTAATTACTGGTGAAAATGGTACAGGTAAAGAGTTAGTAGCGCATTGGATTCATGAAAAAAGTGAACGCTCAAAATCACCATTGGTGGAAGTAAATTGTGCCGCCATACCATCAGAATTAATTGAAAGCGAATTGTTTGGTCATCTTAAAGGGGCATTTACTTCAGCCAACAAAAGTAGAGCTGGTAAATTTGAAGCTGCAAACGGAGGAACACTTTTCTTAGATGAAGTAGGTGATATGAGTCTGTCAGCTCAAGCTAAAGTCTTAAGAGCGCTTCAAGAAAACAAAGTACAACGCGTCGGTAGTGATAAAGATATAAAAGTTGATGTTCGGGTGATAGCTGCAACTAATAAAAATTTAAAACAGGAAATCAAGGAGAAAAAGTTTAGAGAAGACCTTTATCATAGATTAGCTGTAATTATGA
>JASMTR010000083.1:0-2569 GCA_041694175.1 Bacteroidales bacterium | reverse complement strand
ATCAGTTTTTTCAATAAGATTCTAAAATACAGTTATTTTACTTATTAATTTTACGGTTTTCCTCATTTCTTTCTATCTTTTGCTAAAAACAGCTCTATTGGTTTTTTCAGCGTTGGCTTTTGTGTCGGCAAAAAACCAAATGTGCTGTTTGTGCGGCTGGTTTCAGCTTGCTTACAACGGTTTGCAGCTAAGAAACGTGGGGCTTTTCATAGCTCTTTCCTGTCCGCCTGTGACAAGCATAGCCACGAAGGACAAATCTTGCGGAAACCACCGGCCGCCCCATGTTTTCTTAGGTGCTGTTACCAGCTGTGTTTTCCACTTTTACTTATTCTGAATCATTATTATTCTTTTTGTAATATACCATAATTGCTGCCATAGCAATAAGACCAACACCCAATCCTATTGCACCGGTCATAACAAAGTTTTGTTGTAAAAGCCAGCCTATGCCAACTCCTAAAAACATAAATCCTCCACAAACTATTCCTCCAATGTCTGAACCGTCTTTCTTTTTCATATCATTAAATTTAGTTACTTTCTTTTAAAAGATATTCTACTGTTTTATTTGAATAATAGTCTGATTTGGTTTTACTAATTTTCAATAGTGCTGAACGGTATTTGTCATTGAACCACACATAAGTAACAGTGCTGGTAGATGTATTAGTTGAGTATTGTACCAAAGTATCCTTTTGTTGTTGAGTTATTTTAACTCTTAAAACATTTTCAAACTTACCATTTGGCAAAACCAAAGTTCCATAACCGTCCGCAATTATAGTAACTGTTCCTTGTCCCTTGAAGTCAAGATCTTTTATATTATATTTAGTAGTATACGTATCAGATATTGAGTCAGAAAAATGTATTGGACGTTTTGCAAAAAGCATAGGTCTCTCATATTCCATATTAATTGGGATTGTATTGTCAACAAAGCCCACCAGATAATTTTCATTTTCATTTATTTCAGCAAAAACAAGCCGTCCGTCGGAATATTTCTCAACTAAATTAGCAGTTGGAAATTGATCTTTATAATTTGTTGAATCCGGCAAAACCATGTCTTCAGTAATAGTCTTTGAATTCAAACTTTGCAAGTCAGAAAAATCCCAAATTCTGTTTCCGCCTTTCTTCCCAACCTTAACACCTGATGTGTCACATTCTTGAAAAACAAGTGTCATACCGACAACAAAATTCTCAATATTGTTAAGGGTTGGTTGGGCGTAAGAAAAGAATTGTGTGCTACAGAGCACAAAAGTTAAAATCACTTTTTTCATTTTCATTTTTTTTTTAGTTTATCATACTCGTTTGGCTTTTCGATTTCGCCCCGTTTTTAGTGGTATCTGGCCTCCACTTATATTTTTTTATTTAAGTTTTGAAGGTGTAGTTTGGTCTAACATAGCTGGTAACGTTTTGGGCTATATGTAGTGCTGTGCAAAAATTCCGCTACTTTACACCAATCTAACAAACTTAGTAAAAAATCTCAGAGTTTCGGTTAAGCACATCATACAGCATTACTTATAGCCTCGTGTTAGGCACTGGGTTTTATTCGACTTTCTAATCTTACCTTTTTAAAATATGCTATTACCTCTTCCTTTGACATTTTAGATAAAATTTCACTTAATTTATCTTTCTGATCTCTTGCAAATTTGACAGCATCAAACTCTTTTATTGTTTTAGTTTCCATAATTCATTAATTCTCTTGGTGAGCGAATTTCCAATTGTTTATATCCATTTTTTATATTGATGGAATTGTAGCCTCGTATCCGCTCTATATTTACGATATGCTTAAAATTCCAACTCACAAGTAAATCTGCTTTATTTATTGTTGCTAATGCAATATGTAGGCAGTCCGCGTAGCTTGTTTGTCCAACAACTTTTTCAGCAATATATTCAGTTGCTAATTCAACCGCATCATCATCTTCGTCCAAAAATTCAGTATATTCAGCTTTTAAATCAGTTATAAGTTTAATTATTTTTTCAGGTGCTGGTTCAAGTTCCTTTTGTAAAATGGCAGAAAGAAGCACTTTAAATTCTCCATCGTTTATTCTTTCAAAAAGTGGTATTGTGAATTCTTGAAATTCGTTATCGTAGTATCCACCGAAAACTGAAGTATCCAAATATATTCGCTGTTTTTTCATACTACTAATTTACGAATTTTAGCGAGATGTTCAATTTTAGCAGGATATTTTTTTAGCCTTGTGCCTAACGGTCTCGGCTATTAGTAGTTGCGTGGTTTAGAGTTTAATTCTGCAAGTCCATACCAAGTTGCAAATTCTGAAGGATTTTTCAAAGTAGGCAGGAACAAGCAATTACTTATAGCCATTGTTAGGCACTGCTATTTATGTTCCGATTCTAAATTCAGGTTCAATCCAATCTTTTTCCCAATTCAGTTTCTCTGATATGCAAAAAATCTGATGGTGTTCTTTTAAATAGCCATTAATAATTTCATTATTTCCTCTATTGTCATTCAATGAAATTGCATTTTCAATTGAATAGGTTGCATTTTGAGTTAAATTGAAAGAACCAGTCCAAACTGAAACAGGGTCGTAGCTAAAACTTTCAAACTGATCACTTTCTGCTA
>JASMTR010000082.1:0-39597 GCA_041694175.1 Bacteroidales bacterium | reverse complement strand
ATTTGTTAATAAATAAACTTTGATCACCGCCTCGACAGGCTCTATATTTAAATCTTGTCAACCAGCTGATGAATTTTATCCAAGGATTTTTGTGATCAAAATTCATTCTAAAACAGCCTGCTTGATAATTGTTTTGAAGAGCTTCAGCAATATATTTGTCGTAATTTTTTGGTGGTAAGCAGTCTGCGTGTAAAAAATACAAAACATCGCCTTGAGATTGTTTTGCACCAAAATTCATTTGTTTTGGTCTGCTTTTTTCACTTAAAAAAGATTTAACACCATCAAATTTTGATATTTGATGTAATGTATCGTCTTGGCTATGACCATCAACAACTAAAATTTCGTGAATATAAGCCTTGGTACTTTGTCTTTTTTGTAGCTCCTTAAGGGTTTTTGTTATCCTTTTAGCCTCATTATAAGTTGGTATGATGACACTTATTTTCAAGTGTTATCGGCGTTATCTTTAGAGTTAAGCTGCCAATTGTAGTCTAGGTATTCAATATCAATGTTGTTTTGGAGCTTTTTTGCTGAATATTGGTTGATAAAATCAATTAAGCTTTGATTTTCGTTCTCAAAATCACTTTTATACCATTTAAATATTTTAGACAACCTGACTTCGTTGGGTGATAAAACATTACGTTTAGAATTAATAAAGTCTTTTGCGGCTAAGTCAAGATGCCTGTTTAGATTTTCAGGTTGATAGGCTTTATTGTCTAATTTAGGACAGGAATACGATGCACAATTAACAGCAAAGTGCACCCTAGAATCACCCATAGGGAGAAGCATACCTTTTTCAATGTCATCTAAAGAGATCATTTCTCCATTGAAATTAATAAAGTCTTTTTTAAAAACATTACTTAAAAACCCTCCAATATCTTTTATACTTTTAACAGGATAATGTTCAATGACAAGCTGAATGGTGTAAGCATTGTAAGCATTAATGAGGTAAGATTTTTTTTGATTATCAGTCCAGTTTTTTTGAGGGGTATTGTTTTCTAAATGATTTGTAAATTCTAAAAGTTTGTCCTCATCCTTTTTAAAAGCCTGGTAGTCGACAAAGCCCCTATTTGTTACATGTTTTTGCAAAAGCTCGTTCCAAATAGAATAATCGACTTGGTAAGCATTGGAAGAGTCAGTATTTTCAAAAGAAAAATTTTGTTGAGTGTTTTGAGCAATGATATTGTAAAGGATACCTATACTAAAAATAGAAATAATGGTATAAAGCGATAGTTTCATAAAATTAAATTTCTTAATTAACAAATTAAATAAATTTTAAATTCACAAACTAAGTCATTTAAGCCTTAATAGCCTTACAATATTTACGAAGACTTAACATAAAAATATAAAATTAAATGTGTCATAGTTTTTTCTAGGCGTAAAAAAAGGCTTCAATAATAACAAAAACACCACAACCAGCTATAAATCCAAGAAAAGCAAGCCAAGACACTTTTTTAAGATACCAAATAAAATCGATTTTTTCCATCCCCATAGCTGCAACGCCAGCAGCGGAGCCAATGACTAATAAGCTACCACCAGTACCTGCAGAATAAGCAATAAAATGCCAAACAGGACTGTCTATAGGGAAGTCATACATCCCCATAGATGCTGCTACGAGGGGAACATTATCTAATACAGCTGACATCATTCCGAGCAATACAATAACGACATCCATTGATGGAACAGCATTAGATAAAGATTCAGCAGCATATCTTAAACTTCCAACCATTTTTCCGTCAATCTCTCCAAAAACTACACTTTCTAAAGCACCAACAGCCAATAAAATTCCTAAGAAAAACAAAATACTTGAAAATTCTATTTTGGATAAAGCTTTATGTGTTGAGTATCTAAATTTATCTTTTCTGCTGATGTTTTTTTCAGGTTTTACATATTCTGAAACTAACCAAACCATAGCCAAACTAAACATCATCCCGAGATAAGGTGGTAAACCTGTTATCACTTTAAAAACTGGTACAAAAGCAATACCCAAGAGACCAACAATGAGCATAGTTTTACTGCTTAATAAGCGTTCTGTATCTTTATCAATGATCATTTCTTTTCGCATAGCATAACCTCTGAACGGTTTCAACTTGGTTGCAATAAAGAATGGAACTACAAAACAGACTATTGAAGGCAGAACAACATATTCGGTCAATCCCAATGCGGTAACTTTATCGCCAATCCAAAGCATTGTGGTTGTTACGTCACCAATAGGCGACCAAGCTCCACCAGCATTGGCGGCAATGATCATCATGCTAGCATACCAAATACGATATTTTCTTCGTACTAAAATTTTACGCAATAAAGCCACTAAAATAATGATAGCGGTAAGGTTATCAATAATAGCTGAAAGTATAAAAGCTAAGGAACCCAAAGTCCACAATAAATGCTTTTTGTTTTTTGCTTTAATGAATTTTTTAATGATACCAAAACCTCGATGTAAATCAATGATTTCAACAATGGTCATAGCACCTATAAGGAAAAACAAAATTTCACCAGTTTTGCTAAAATGATGGATTAAAATATTTTTAAATCCTTGTTGCTCAATTGAAACCTCTGAAGTTGATTTGAGAACACTAAAAACATCCCCGTGGTGATTGATAACTGAAATCCAACCTTCGTTAAAACCAAATGCTAAAATAGCCCACATTAAAGTTGCCATAAGCAATGCTGGAACGGCTTTGTCTAAATGTATGCTGTGTTCTAATGTTATAGAAACATAACCTAACACAAACACAACTATAAGTATGCTAATCATTTGCTATAAAAGTTCACTCAATGCAATTTCAAAAGCTGTACGACTAATATTCATTTTTGAGTCGTTATGGTTATATGTATTTTGAATGGCATTTCGTATTGTAATAGATGTGTCGTTAAAAATCGCTTCATCTGTCATTTGAACTCGTCTTTCCATAAAATACGCAAAAACACGAGCCATACCGCAGTTTGCAATAAAATCTGGAATTAAACTCACACGCGAGTCGGTATTTTCCATAATTGAGCCGAAGAAAATTTCTTTGTCTGCAAAAGGCACGTTAGCTCCAGATGAAATGACTTCTAAACCATTTTTGATTAAACTGTCAATTTGCGATTGTGAGACTAATCTTGAAGCAGCACACGGGGCAAAAATTTCTGTTGGTATTTCCCAAATTTTACGATTGATTTCATCAAATGGCATCATATTTTTATCATACAAAGCATTACCATCTTTATTTAAAAATAAAGTTTTGATATCTTCATAATCAAAGCCCTTTTCATTGATTAGTCCGCCAGCTCGGTCTATAATGCCAACAATTTTAGCACCCATTTTGGATAAATAAAATGCAGCCGCAGAGCCTACATTGCCAAAGCCTTGAATAATAGCGCGCTTGCCTTTAACATTACCACCATAAATATCATAATAATATTTAATAGATTCAGCAACGCCATAACCCGTAATCATATCGGCTACGGTATATTTTTGACTTAAATCTGGTGAATAATCTGCGTTTTCTAAAACTTTTATTACACCGTGTCTGAGTTGTCCAATCCGATTGATTTTGTCTGCTTCAGTAGGTTGAAAATGACCAGAAAACACTCCTTCTTGAGGATGCCAAACACCACATTGTTCTGTGATAGGAATAACTTCGTGAATTTCATCGACATTTAAATCGCCACCAGTGCCATAATATTGTTTTAATAAGGGTGAAACTGCTTTATACCAACGTTCTAAAACACCGCGCTTTCTCGGGTCGTTGGGATCAAAATTGATACCTGATTTGGCACCACCTATTTTTGGGCCAGAAACAGTAAATTTAACTTCCATTGTTTTGGCAAGTGAGACCACTTCATTTTGGTCAAGACCTTGTCGCATTCTTGTGCCACCACCAGCAGCGCCACCGCGTAGAGAGTTGATGACTGTCCAGCCTTCGGCTTCGGTTTCGGGATCATTCCAGTGAAAAACGATTTCGGGTTCTTTATTTTCGTAGGTTTTAAGCAGGTCTTTCATTAAAATATAATTCTATTTTCTAAAATTTCCACAAATATAAGTCAAGCACTTAAGTTTGTTTTGATTTGAGTTATAAAATTTATTAATACAGTTTATAGTGCAAACACCTTTTAGAATTATTGTCGTTTTAGTTTTTAGTATATAAGTTTAAAGTTTATTGAGTCATAAGGCTATACTGTTAACGTTAAAAGAATATCAAATCAAATGATAAACTATTTGGCAATTTAGTTACCAGACCCTAATAGTATTGCTGACCTGAGAGACCTAAAATGATACTGTAACTCATCAATCTTTGTGCCTTTATCTCTATAATCCAATAAACCTAAGCTTTAAATTTAAATACTTCTCCCGAGCTATGATTGCGTTTTGCACCTGTAACCGATTTCAATACATTGATTTCATTTCTATGCCTCAAAATCCCAAGAAACCCAAAAATTAAAGCTTCCTTAAAATCAATAATTTCAGGACTTGGGATACAAATTTTTGAATTTGGAGAATATTTTTTTAGACATTCAATTAAATAGTCGTGATAAACTCCACCTCCAGTAATCAAAACTTTTGCATTGTTAATTTTTAAAGATTTTGATATTTGATAGGCGATATGATGTGTTAAGGTGTTCAGAATATCTTTATTAGATATCTTGAAGGATTCAATTACTGGAAGCATTTCGTTTTCTAACCACTCTACACCTAAAGATTTTGGTGGTTTTTCATTATAAAAGCTTAAATTATTTAGCTTTGATAAAAGTCCTTTACAGCACTGACCTTTTTCCGCAATTTGCCCTTTATCATCATATTCATAGCCTTCTTTTTCTGCATAAATGTTCAAGACTTTATTGGCGGGACAAATATCATAAGCCATTCGTTTACCCTGGTTTTCGAAAGATATATTTGCAAAACCTCCAATATTGATACAATAATCGTAGTCTGAAAACAACAATTTATCACCTACAGGAACTAATGGCGCGCCCTGACCGCCTAAAGCCACATCGGCTGTTCTAAAATCGCAAACTACAGTTTTTTGGATGAGCTGGCTCAGTATTTCAATGTTGCCAATTTGATAGGTAAACCCTTTGTCGGGTTGGTGCCAAATGGTATGACCGTGACTACAAATCAAGTCAACTTCAGAGGAATCATCCATAAATTTCAAAATATATTTGCTCAATTCTTCGCAGTATTTTTCATCTAAAATTTTAATATCTTTCTTAGATAATTTGTGGGCATTTTGTAATTCCTTTTTCCATTCCGAATCATAAGGAATGGTTTGTGTTTTTAAAATATCATAAGCCCATTTTTTTTGATTATAATGGAACTCAACTTCACATAAATCTACTCCATCAAGTGAGGTGCCACTCATTAATCCAATAACTTGATATGTATTTTGTTTTGACATTATTTATTTTCTAAAAGCTCTAACCAAAAATTAATTAATAAAAATAAAACTTTAAAAAATGAAATAGTGTTTTATAAAACATAAATTCTAAAATGTATAATTTTACAGAATGAATTACAAGTTTCCAAAATCTGAAAAACTAAGATTAAAACGTCATATAGAACCGCTTTTTAAAAGTGGTAAAACTAAAAAGGTTTATCCACTAAGTGTAAAATATCTAAAATTTGAGGAGTCGGGAACAAATCTTTGTGGTGTAAGCGTTCCTAAACGAATATTTAAAAAAGCCGTAGACAGAAACCGAATTAAACGACAAATGCGAGAAGCTTACAGACTCAACAAACACTTAATTGTTAAAGATGAAACACATTTTCATATGATGTTTGTATATTCAACTTCTGAAAAATTAGCTTATCAAGAGATTGAAAAAGCTATAAAAAAATTGTTGAAAGAGATAAGTAGTTGAGATTCTGAACAAATGCTCCTTTCGTCGCATTTTTCGGAATGACATAATAAACCATAGAATCAATTAATGTATTAATGTGATAATTTAAAAATGTGGTGATTTGAAAATTTAGCAACAACAGCAACAAAATATTAAGTATGAAAAAACTAAAATACATTTTACTCACAGCAGTAGCAGCAATTATACTTAGCAGTTATACAGTTTATCGCTCTGATTTTTTTGAAATTGCTAAGCAAATTGAAATTTTTACAGCCCTATACAAAGAAATCAATATGAATTATGTTGATGAAGTTAACCCCGCTGAATTAATGGATACTGCTATCACTAAAATGCTGGCTGATTTAGATCCTTATACTAATTTTTATAACGAACAAGATGTAGAAGATGCTAGAATTCAAAAATCAGCTAACTATGCCAATCTAGGGTTAGAGCTCAGAAGTCTTGAAGATAAGGTGGTTGTAACTAATTTGTTGAAAGATTTTGCCGCTGACCAGTCAGGTTTAAAATTAGGCGATCAAATTCTCAAAATTGATGACTCTCCTGTAAGCGATTACCAAAACAATCTCGGCGAAGTCCTAAACGGCGCACCAAATACTAGCGTTGAGCTGGAAATCAAAAGAAAAAATCAAACTAAAGTTATCAATCTAAAACGCGTTTTAAGCAAACCTTCAGCCGTGCCTTTTTACGGTATGGCTGACAATAAAACAGGCTTTATAGTATTAAGTCAATTCACTCAAACAGCATCTAAAGATGTCGGTTTAGCTGTACTTGAACTTAAAGAACAAGGTGCAGAGCGCTTAATTTTAGACTTGCGAAACAATCCTGGCGGGTTGCTTTCTGAAGCTGTGAATGTGAGTAATATTTTTGTACCCAAAGACCAGCTTATTGTTTATACCAAATCACAAATAGAAAACTACAACGCCACTTATGCTACTAAACGAGAACCCATTGATACTGAAATTCCATTAGTGGTTTTGATTAATGACAAAAGTGCTTCAGCAAGTGAAATTGTATCTGGCAGTTTGCAAGATCTTGACCGTGCTGTGATTGTTGGTGCCAGAAGTTTTGGAAAAGGTTTGGTACAACGACCTAAGCCTTTAAAATACGGCACCCAAGTCAAAATTACAATTTCAAGATACTTTCTACCAAGCGGTCGAGGTATACAAGCTTTAGATTATGAAAACGGAAAATCGATTAGAAAATCTATTGAAAATTCTACTGCATTTCAAACCCAAAATGGACGAACTGTTTATGATGGTGGCGGTGTAAAGCCTGATGTAAACGTAGAAGCTGAAGAAATTAGCGATTTTACCCAAACCTTGATTGATGACTTGGTTATATTCGATTTTTCAACTCAATTTGCCAATCAAAATCCAGACTTAGAGTGGAAAAAATTTGAAGTTGATAATACTGTTTTTAATCAGTTTTTAGATTATGTGAAGGATAGAAAATACCTGCCAAAAACAGAAACTGACGAATCTTTAGAAACTTTTGTAAAGTCAGCCAAAGCAGATAATTTTGACCAAAAATTCATCAAAACTCTTAACAACTTAAAGTCTGAAATTAATGCTGAAAAAAACGAATTATTTGAAACTTACCAATCACAAATATCAGCTTTGATTTCAGACCAAATTATTAAACATTATGCCTATAATCAAGGCGTCTATCAACATAATTTAGAAAAATCAGAGGCGGTAAAAAAAGCTGTTGAAGTTTTGTCAAATGAAAGTAAATTGAATGCAATACTAAATCCCAATGAATAAAAGAGCAATTAAAAATCAATTGGATAAAGAAATTGAACGACTCCAAAAGCAAATTGAAAACTACAAAGAGTTAACCAAACCCATAGCACCAGAAAATGCCATAGGGAGAGTCTCAAGAATGGATGCCATAAACAACAAGAGCGTATTAGAAAACGCCTTGCGAAAATCTGAACAACGCTACAACAGTATGCTAAAAGTTTACGACAGAATAGAAGATAAAGATTTTGGGATATGCGCCAAATGCCACGACAAAATACCACTTCAGCGCTTAATGATTATGCCCGAAAGTCGATTTTGTGTTAAATGTGCAGAAAATAGATTTTAAACAAGCTGAATTTATCAAAGCATAAAATATTCATTAATGCAACTTGGGCTCTTTTTTATTTTATGATATTTGCATAAAACATTTTTGACTATGAAAAATTCGGTAAGAGTAAGGTTTGCACCGAGTCCAACTGGCCCACTGCATATTGGTGGTTTGCGTACCGCACTTTACAACTATCTATTTGCTAAAAAACATAATGGTACATTCATTTTAAGAATAGAAGATACCGACCAATCTCGCTATGTAGAAGATGCAGAACAATATATTAAAGATGCTCTCGACTGGTGCGGATTATCAATTGATGAAGGCCCCAACACGTCAGGAGATTTTGGTCCTTATCGACAAAGCGAAAGACAGCATATCTATAAAGAATACGCTCAAAAACTCATTGATTCAGGTCATGCTTACTACGCATTCGATACGGCTGAAGAACTCGATAAACTCAGGAAAAAACGAGAAAGCAAAGGCGAAACTTTTACCTACAACTCTCAAAACCGAACGCACCTCAACAATAGCCTAAACCTTTCTAAAGACGACTGTCAGAAGCTATTAGATGAGGGTCAACCTTATGTCATTCGTTTTAAAATGCCAATGGCTAAGCAATTGCTTATCAGTGATATTATTAGAGGAAATATTCAAGTAAGAACCGATGCGTTAGACGATAAAATCTTATTTAAAAGTGATGGTATGCCAACTTATCATTTGGCCAATATTGTTGACGATCATTTGATGAAAATCACACACGTCATTCGCGGCGAAGAATGGTTGCCATCATTAGCTTTACATTTTTTACTCTACGATGCCTTGGGTTGGGATGCTCCAGAATTTGCACATTTACCTTTAATTTTAAAACCCAACGGTAAAGGCAAACTGAGCAAAAGAGACGGTGAAAAACACGGTTTTCCAGTTTTTCCTTTAGAATGGAAAGATCCAAAATCAGGTCAGGTTTCAGCAGGTTATCGAGAAGATTATTATTTGCCTGATGCTGTTATTAATATGTTAGCTCTTCTTGGTTGGAATGACAGCTCCGATCAAGAAATATTTAGCTTAAACGAGCTTATTGATAAATTTGATTTATCCCGAGTTCACAAAGCTGGAGCTAAATTTGATCAAGAAAAAACCGAATGGTTTCAACACCAATATGTGCAAAAAGTTGATGAAGCTACTTTGGCTAACCAATTTCAAAAATGGCTTAAAACCGAAAAAGCAATTGACAGTAAAATAGAATACGTACGACAAATTGTTCGCATTTTAAAAGAACGCATCAATTTTGTCCCAGATTTTTGGGCTGAAGGTTATTTCTTTTTTGAGGCTCCACAAGAATTTGATCCAAAAGCTTTAAAAAAATCTTGGAAAGATGGAACAGCAGAAATTATTTTAAATTTAAAAACACTTATTAGTGAGCAGGATGATTTTTCAAAAGAACAAATTCAACCGGTGATTAAAAACTGGATCCAGTCTCAAAATATTGGTTTTGGAAAAGTGATGCAACCGCTGAGACTTTCACTTGTTGGCGATATGAAAGGCCCTGATGTTTTTGATATTATAAGCTTGTTAGGGAAACAAGAAGTGGTAAAAAGATTAGAATTCGCTACAAACACATTAAAATAAAACAATAATGGCTGCAAGCAAAAAACAACACAAAGAAGCTTTAAACTATCACGAGTTTCCAAAACCAGGAAAAATCAAGGTGGTTCCTACCAAAAAATATGCCTCGCAACACGATTTGGGTTTGGCTTATTCGCCAGGCGTGGCTATTCCTTGTCAGGAAATAGAAAAGGATAAACAAAAAGTTTATAACTACACTAATAAAGGTAATCTTGTTGGAGTGATTTCTAATGGAACTGCTGTTTTAGGTTTGGGTAATATCGGACCTGAAGCTTCAAAACCCGTGATGGAAGGTAAAGCGCTATTGTTTAAAATTTTTGCTGACATAGATGTGTTTGACATAGAAATAGACGAAGAAGACCCTCAGAAGTTTATCGAAACGGTAAAAAATATAGCGCCAACCTTTGGAGGAATAAACTTAGAAGACATCAAAGCGCCAGAAGCATTTGAAATAGAAGAACGACTTAAAGCAGAGTTGGATATTCCAATTATGCACGATGACCAACACGGTACAGCCATCATTTCTGCTGCAGCTTTAATAAATGCATTAGAGTTGGCAGATAAGAAGATAGACAAAGTTAAAATTGTAGTCTCAGGAGCAGGTTCGGCTGCTATTGCCTGTGCAAAGCTCTATGTTTTACTTGGCGCTAAAAAAGAAAACATCGTGATGTTTAACAGTAAAGGTGCACTTAAAAAAGGTCAAGAAGGCTTGTCTGATGGGCAAAAAGAATTTGCCACAGAAAAATCATACGATTCGCTTGCAGACGCTATGAAAGGATGTGATGTCTTTCTCGGTTTATCTGTCGGAGGATTGGTTTCAGCTAAAATGTTGAAAAGTATGAACGACAATCCTATTGTTTTTGCAATGGCTAATCCAGATCCAGAAATTGATTACGACTTGGCAACCAAAACCCGTGATGATGTCATTATGGCGACTGGACGTTCAGATTTTCCTAATCAAGTGAATAATGTGCTTGGCTTTCCTTTTATTTTTAGAGGAGCGCTTGATGTAGAAGCGACCAAAATTAACGAAGAAATGAAAATGGCAGCCGTAAAAGCACTTGCAGAGCTTGCTAAAAAACCCGTTCCTGAACAAGTCAATATCGCCTATTGTGAAACCAAATTACAATTTGGTAGAGATTATATTATCCCTAAACCTTTTGACCCAAGATTAATCGGTGAAATTCCCCCAGCAGTGGCTAAAGCCGCCATAGAAAGTGGTGTAGCCAGAAACAAAATAACAAATTGGGACGCCTATAAATCAGAATTGCTCGAACGTATGGGCAATGAGGATAAAATTACCCGATTGTTAATGAGTAGAGCAAAATCTAACCTTAAGAAAATTGTTTATGCAGAAGCTGATCATATTGATGTTTTGAAAGCAGCTCAACAAGTATATGAAGATAAAATTGCTATTCCTATTTTACTCGGTCGGCGTGAAATTATATTGGAGTTAATGGAGGAATTAGACTTTGAAAGTGAACACATTACCATCATAGACCCAAAATCTGATGAACAACTTTCTGACTTAAAAAAATACGCCAAAACTTTATGGGAAAAACGCCAGCGAAAAGGTATCACGTTGTATGAAGCTGAAAAATTAATGCGTGAACGCAATTACTTTGCAGCTATGATGGTTGTTGAAAATGATGCTGATGCTATGCTTTCAGGCTATTCCCGATCTTATCCTAAGGTATTAAAACCTATTTTAGAAATTATAGGTAAAGAAAAAGGGGTTTCAAAAATAGCAGCAACCAACTTAATGAATACTGCTAAAGGCCCAATTTTCATTAGTGATACTTCAATAAACATTAATCCAGATGCTATTGAGTTGGCTAGAATTGCCCAAATGACAGCATACACCGTCAAAATGTTTGGTATAACGCCTATTGTAGCGATGGTGTCTTATAGTAATTTTGGCTCTTCAGGTCACCCTTCTGCCAAGAAAATTAATGATGCTGTAAATTATTTGCACGAAAATTACCCAGAGATTAATGTTGACGGAGAATTACAAGTTGATTTTGCACTCAATAGAAAATTACGCCATAACAAATTCCCTTTTAGCAAATTAAAAGACAAAAGAGTGAACACGCTAATTTATCCTAACCTTGATGCGGCTAACGGCACTTACAAATTATTAAAAGAACTTAATACCGCCGATTCTATCGGGCCAATTTTGATGGGCTTAGACAAACCTGCTCACGTTTTTCAACTCGGTGCAAGTGTTGAAGAAATGATCAATATGTCGGCAGTAGCAGCAGTAGATGCGCAGCAAAAGGCAAAACGAAAACAAAAGAAATAATACTAATTTAACCATCAAATATCTCAATATAGCTCATAAATTTTCACATTTTTTTCTTGTTCATAATTTATCTCGAAGTTTTGGGAGTATGATAACTATTCAAAGCTTTATGTACGTAAAAAAAGCAATTTTGCTCTTTTAGCAACGGTTAATACTCAAATTAGGTAAAAGGTCTAAAAAGTAAAACTATATATAAACTAATTTATTTATTATAATTAAGGCTTTAAAACCATGTCTTGAGAGTATTACTTTCATTTATTTTATTACTTTTGAGGCCTTTAACGGTTTTTTATGATAAATTTCTTAAGGGGTAAACTGGCTGAAAAATCTCCTACTCAGATTGTTATTGATTGTAATGGTGTAGGTTATGAAGTAAATATATCGTTGTATTCCTACGGAATGTTACCCGAAGACGAGGCAATAACTATATACACTTATCTTCAAGTCCGTGAAGATGCTCAAGTTTTGTACGGGTTTATGGATAAATCTGAAAGAGATGTCTTTACTAAGCTTATTAGTGTTTCGGGAATAGGTGCCTCAACAGCTCGTATGATGTTTTCTTCTCTAACTCCAGAAGAAGTGGTAAATGCTATTGCAAATGCAGATGTTGAAACCATTAAAAGTGTAAAAGGAATAGGACTTAAAACGGCTCAAAGAGTTATTGTTGACTTAAAAGATAAAATCACAAAAATTGATGTTGCAAACGAAGTTTTACCACTTCAAAACAATACACATAAAGATGAGGCGTTATCTGCATTGGTAACTCTTGGGTATTCTAAAAAACAAGCTGAAAAAACAGTTTTGAAAATATTGAAAGAAACCCCAGAAGCCAGCATAGAACAAATTATTAAATCATCGCTCAAAAACTTATAATACAATTGAAATTTACAAGTTTTTTTAAAATACAATTGTCAACTAATCTTTTTTGGCTTCTTTTAGCATTTTTGTTTTCTAATGTTGTTTTTACTCAAGAAGAAACGCCTTCAGACTCGACCAAAACGGGATATGATCTTGGCAATATCCAAATGCCTAATCCTGAAAGTATTCAATCTAAGTACACTTATGACCCAATTTTAGATCGTTACATTTACTCTGAAAAAATTGATGATATAAATACCGTTTATCCATTAGTTTTAACTCGAGAAGAATATCAAGAACTAGTGTTAAGAGAGCGTATGATGGCTTATTTTAAGCAGAAAAGCGATGTAGTTAAAGGTCGTAATGATGATGCTCAGGATGATTTGCTTCCGATATTTTATGTTAATAATGATTTTTTTGAAACCATTTTTGGCGGGAATCAAATAGAAGTTAACCCTCAGGGTTCTGTTGGGATTGATATGGGAATTTTGTACTCTAAACAAGACAACCCTACATTATCGCCAAGAAATCAAAGCAATCTTTCTTTTGATTTTAATCAAGCTATTAGGCTAAGTTTACAGGCAAAAGTTGGAACAAAACTTACCGTAGATGCTCAATTTGATACAGAATCAACCTTTGATTTTCAAAACCAAATTAAGCTTCAGTATACACCTGATGAAGATGATATTTTACAAGACATTCAAGTTGGTAATGTTAATATGCCTCTTAATTCATCCTTAATTCAAGGTTCACAGAGTTTATTTGGTGTCAAAACCAAGTTTAAATTTGGAAAAACAACTATCACAAGTGTGTTTTCTGAAATGAATTCAGAACGGCAAAATGTGAGCGTTGAAGGTGGTGGAACAGTAAGAGAATACGATAAGTTTATATTAGATTATGATGAAAATCGACATTTTTTCTTAGCTCAATTTTTTAGAGACGAATATGACAGGGCTTTGCAAAACTATCCGTTTATAAATTCCAGAGTTCAAATTCAGCGTGTACAAATTTGGGTAACCAATCGGACAAACAATCCACAAACTATTGCCAATGCTAGAAACATTGTTGCTATACAAGATTTAGGTGAATCTGAACCTGATAAGTTAGGGTTCTTTTTAGATGACAACGGAAATGCTATACAACCGCCTTTACCAAACTTTTTAAATAATCCTGGCAATTTCCCAGATAATCCAAACAATGATTTTAATCCTTTTGGTATTGGTTCAGGATCTAATTCAGTTTTGACAGAGCAAATTAGAGAAATTGCAACAGTTGGTCAAGGTTTTGGTGCAGCTTCTGGTTTTGTTCAAGAAGGAAGAGATTACGGGGTTTTAGAAAACGCTCGTGAACTTCAACCTAATGAATATACTTTAAATAGAGAACTAGGTTACATTACCTTAAACCAACGCTTATCAAATGATGAAATTCTGGGTGTTGCATTTCAGTTTACAACTAATGGAAAAGTTTTTCAGGTAGGGGAGTTTGCTAATGATGGAATAGATGCGTCTCAAAATATTCAAAATCCTGACCAACAAGACCAGCAAATAGCGCAAAACCAAGCCTTGGTTGTTAAAATGCTAAAAAGTCCAGTGACCAACGTCAATGAACCTATATGGGATTTGATGATGAAAAACTTTTATAATTTAAATGGATCAAACCTTGAGCAGGACGGATTTAAAATGAACATTTTATATACCGATCCGCAGCCTTTAAATTTCATAAATCCAGCACCAGGTGGTAGCTTAGCTTTGCCTGATGATGTAGCTGATGAAAACCTTTTGAACGTATTTGAATTAGATCAACTTAATGCCAATCAAGACCCTATAAGCACTGGTGATGGCTTTTTTGATTTTGTTCCCGGAATTACCATTGATACTCAAAATGGCGTCATAAAATTTACTAAAGTTGAACCTTTTGGGGAGTTTCTATTCAATAAATTAGATAATACACCTAATACCGGACCAGAAGATTACGACGACCCCACAACTTATAACGACAATCAAGACTTTTATGTGTTTCGTTCATTATATACGACCACGAAAACGCAAGCTTTACAAAATGAAGCGCAAAAAAATAAATTTCAAATTAAAGGACGCTACAAATCTTCTGGTCAAGACGGTATTCCTTTGGGGGCGTTTAATGTGCCTCGAGGTTCAGTTACAGTTACCGCTGGAGGAAGAACTTTGCAAGAAGGCGTTGATTATGTTGTCGATTATGAATTGGGTAGAGTTCAAATTTTAGATGATGCTTTACTAGCATCTAATACGCCTATTCAGGTTTCTACAGAGAATAATGCGCTTTTTGGGCGACAAACAAAACGCTTTACAGGAATTGACGTACAGCACCAGTTTAGTGATAAGTTACTTTTGGGCGCAACTTTTTTAAATTTAAACGAAAGACCTTTAACCCAAAAAGCTGATTTCAACCAAGAACCTATTAATAATACAATTTATGGTTTCAACTTTAATTATAATTCTGAGGTTCCTTTTCTAACAAGACTTGTCAATAAGTTACCTAATATTGACACAGATGTGCCATCAAATCTATCAATTAGAGGAGAGTTTGCTTATTTGAGTCCAGGCTCACCAAATGCAGATGATTTTAACGGGGAAACCACTTCTTATGTCGATGACTTTGAAGGTTCTCAAACAGCTATTTCACTACTTAATCCAGATCCTTGGGAACTATCAAGTGTTCCCGTAGGCTTTCGTGGACCAAACGATGTTAATGGATCATTTGAAGCCAATAATGAGTTAAGTATTAATGATTTTAGAGCCAAGTTAAATTGGTATTCAATCGATCCTATTTTTTATAGTACTCAAAGGCCAGCAGCCATATCTGACCAAGACTTATCAGATTATAAAACACGAAGAATTTTAGTCAACGAATTGTTCCCCAACACAGATATTGTGACTGGGCAAATTCAGACCATATTTACGCTTGATCTATCTTTTGATCCCACCCAACGTGGAATGTTTAACTACAATCCTGCGACTGCAAACGATAACACTTTACCAAACCCAGATCAAAATTTTGGAGGTATTATGCGGGGTTTACAAACCACAGATTTTGAACGTGCTAACGTCCAGTTTATTGAATTTTGGGTAATGGATCCGTTTATTTATCCAGAAAACGCAGGTAATAATGGCGGTCAAGTAGTTTTAAACTTAGGAAGTATGTCAGAAGATATACTAAAAGATGGCAGAAAACAATATGAAAACGGTTTACCTGAGGATGGCGGCGAGGCCAATACCATAACTACAGAATTTTCTAAACTTCCCACTGAACAATCTTTGGTTTATGCTTTTGATACAGAAGGTCAAGAAAGAACTAATCAAGATGCCGGTTTTGATGGTTTAAACAATACACAAGAAGCTCAAAAATTTCCAAACTTTGCAAATTTAGATGACCCATCAAATGACGATTATATTTATTATTTAAATCGTGATGGAAGTATTACAGAGCGATACGAAAATTTTAATGGAACTCAAGGAAATAACATTACAGAAGTTTCTCAAAACAATAGAGGAAACTCGGCATTCCCTGATGTAGAAGATGTTAATAGGGACAATACTATGAATACAATTGACAGTTACTTTGAGTATAAAGTTCCTGTCTTTCCCAATATGGGTGTAAACAACAACACCAGTACTCAAGCAGGCATTAATCAAGATTATATAACCGATGTAAGAGAAACTACCACAACACTTCCTAACGGTGAGCAGTTACCCGTAAGATGGGTACAATTTAGAGTGCCGCTGAACACTAACCAAGAATTTGCAGTTGGTGGTATAGCCGATTTAAGATCAATTAGATTTATGAGAATGTATCTCACCGATTTTGATAGAAAAACACATTTAAGACTTGGTTCTCTAGATTTGGTAAGAGGTGATTATTTAACCTATAAACAGCCTATTTTACCAAACGGAACCGACCCAGAAACTAATGGCTCAACAACCTTTAGTGTGCAATCAGTTAGTGAAGAAAATACTACAGAATATGTGGCCCCACCTGGCGTAGTTAGAGAAGAATTGGTTAATAATAACCAAAGTATTAGAGAAGATGAGCAATCTCTAGCCTTACTTATAAATAATTTAGAATCGCAAGATTCAAGAGGTGTTTTCAAAAACTTTAGAGTGGATATGCGTCAGTACGAAAACTTAGAAATGTTTTTGCACGCTCAAGCTACGCCGCCACCCGCTATTCAGTTACAAGATAATCAAATGGTAGCATTCATTAGAATGGGGCTAGACTTTACTAACAACTATTATCAAATAGAAGTTCCTTTAAAAGTAAGCGAAGCCGGTGATTTTACACCACGTGGCGTTTGGCCATTAGAAAATGATCTCAATTTACCATTAGATTTACTTCAAGAAATTAAAGCTTTAGTGATTGGTAATGATGCTTTTAGTAATTTAGAGCTCAACTTTTTTAATGAAAATCTTGAGCCAGTCTCTGGAACTGAACAAACAGAAAACTTAAGAATTGGGATAAAAGGGAATCCAAGTTTTGGAGATATTAGAGTATTGATGCTCGGAGTTAAAAACCAAACCCCTCAAAATATATCAGGTCAAGTTTGGTTTAATGAGTTAAGACTTTCTGGACTTCAGAATGAGGGCGGTTGGGCAGGTCTGTTAAATATAGATACTAACTTAGCTGATTTTGCAACGATTACCGCTACGGGAAGACGTAGTACGGTTGGGTTTGGTAATATAGAAGATGGTCCTAACCAAAGAAGCCGAGAAGATATTCAAGAATACGACGTCACAACTGGAATAAACGTTGGTCAGCTTTTGCCCAAAGACTGGGGTGTGAAAATTCCATTTTCTTATAGTCGTGGGGAAACTTTGATCACACCTCAGTTTGATCCTGTTTTGCGAGACATTGAATTAGAAACCTTGTTAGACAATGCTCAAGATCAACAAACCGAAGATGAACTAAGAGAAAGAGCTGAGGACTATACTAAAAGACAAAGCGTGAGTGTTATTGGTTTAAGTAAAGAGCGAACAAACGCAACTAAAACCCCGATGCCTTATGATGTTGAAAACTTTACCTTTTCTGGCTCGTATAATCAAATAGACCATAGAGATTTTGAAATTAAGGAATCTGTAGACCAAAGTGTTGATGTCAATGCAACTTATAATTATGCTTTCCCGCAAGTAAAAGTTGAACCACTGAAAGACAACGAGTTTTTGAAAAAAAGCCCATACTTTGATTTAATCAAAGATTTTAATTTTAATGCATTACCAACTAGTGTTTCTGCCAGCTCTACAATCAACAGGCAGTATAGTGAACTTCAGTTTAGAGAGTTTAACTTGCCCGAAGGTAGTTTAGGCCTACCAAGATTATTCCAACGTAATTATTTTTACGACTGGCAATTTGCTTTAGATTACCAGTTGACTGAATCTTTAAACTTTAATTTTAGCGCCGCTCAAAATCGAGTGATTAGAAATTTTATAGATGAAAATAATGAGCAAGATAATACGGTAGGCTTATGGACTGATTTCTTTAATGTAGGAACGCCAAACAGACACTCTCAAGCACTTCAGGTTAACTATAATTTGCCTTTTGATAAAATCCCATTTTTAAAGTTTATCAATGCACAATATTCATATACAGGTAATTTTTTATGGCAAAAAGGCTCTGAAATACTTAAAAATTTAGAAGACATACCCAACATTGGCAACTCTGTACAAAATTCTTCTCAGCATCAAATTAATGGAAATTTGACAATGGCAACGTTTTATGACTATATCGGTCTGAAGAAAAAAGGACAAAGCAACAATACACAACGTGTAAATAACCAACAGAGCCGACGTCGCGGTGGTCAAAATCAAAACAACCAAACCAATCAGCTTCAAACTCAAAATGCTCAAGAAGATGAAGAAGATTTAGGATTTGGAACCCAATTGCTTAATACTGGAGTCACTTTGTTAAGAGTTATCGATAATGTTAATTTTAACTACTCTGAAAGTCGAGGTATCTTTTTACCTGGTTATACTAATGATGTAGGTTTTGCAGGAACTTTAAAACCAACAGCTGGTTTTGTCTTTGGCGGTCAGGGTGATGTAAGAGAAATTGCGGCGCGCAAAGGTTGGATCACCTTATTCCAAGACTTTAATCAACAATACTCAAGAAATTTGACAGAGCAATTTGATATGCAAGCTGGATTAAAATTACTGCCAGGTTTGACCATAGATTTATTGGCCAATAGAATGTATATGGATACTTATACTGAAAACTTCAGAGTAAATCCAGAAACGCTTCAGTACCAGTCTTTAACTCCAAATACTTTTGGTAATTTTAATATTACTACGAATTTGATCAAAACTGCATTTCAAACTTCAACTTCAGAAAATTCACCTGCTTTTGAAGACTTTAGAGCAAATCGCTTAGTCGTTGCCCGTAGATTAGCACTTGAAGCTGGTATTAATCCAGATAACCCTGACAATGTTGACGAAGACGGCTTCCCTATTGGCTTTGGTAAAACCAACCAAGCTGTGCTTTTACCTGCATTTTTAGCAGCTTATACTGGTCAAGATGCTTCATCAGTTAAGTTAGGAGCATTTAGAGATACACCAATTCCAAATTGGAATATGAAATATACAGGCTTAATGCGTTTAAAATGGTTTCAAGAGCGCTTTAATCGCTTTTCCATAGAGCACGGCTATACTTCAAATTATACCATAAATCAATTTCAAAGTAACCTTGAATTTGACAGAAATAATCCATTTGGAGAATCAAATACCGATCAAAATGGTAATTTTATAAATCGATTGATTATTGGTAATATAATTTTGTCAGAACAATTTACACCTCTAGTTAAGGTTGATTTTGAAATGAAAAATTCTGTGAGTATCTTAGCAGAAATAAAAAGAGATAGAGCTCTATCTCTCAGCTTTAATAACAACTTAATGACCGAAATACAAGGCGACGAATACCGATTAGGTCTAGGTTATAGAGTAAGAGATTTGAGAATTGTGACTAAATTTGAAGGCAATAGACGAGTGTTATCAAGTGATTTAAACTTGAAAGCTGATATTTCTTTTAGGCGAAACGAGACTATTATTAGAAGTTTAGATGTACTTAATAGCAGAACAACTGCAGGACAGGATATCTGGACTATAAACTTTACTGCAGATTATGGGTTGACAAGGAATTTAACGGCAGCGTTCTTTTATGATCATACTTTTTCCGAGAACGCCATTTCAACTATTTTTCCTCAAACTACGATCAGAACTGGAATACGCTTAACTTATAACTTTGGAAATTAATATAAAACAATAAAATAGATGATATGAATTTACCTGAAAACTTAAAATACACAAAAGACCACGAATGGGTTAAAATAGAAGGAGATGTTGCAACTGTAGGCATCACTGATTTTGCGCAAAGTGAACTAGGAGATATAGTTTACGTGGAAGTAGAAACTTTAGATGAAAGTTTAGAACAAGAAGAAGTCTTTGGCACAGTAGAAGCAGTGAAAACAGTTTCAGACTTGTTTATGCCCTTGTCTGGTAAAGTTGAAAAATTTAATGAAACACTTGAAGATGAACCAGAGCTTGTAAATGATAAACCTTATGAAGACGGCTGGATTATTAAGATAAAACTGAGTAATCCTGATGAAATATCAGATCTTTTATCTGCTGATGATTATAAAAAACATATTGAAGGTTAAAACTTTATCCTTATCTGTAGCGCTGATTTACAGCTTAGCCATTTTAACTTTATCACTCATCAATTTAGAGAGTAATCCTATTAAAATTGAAGCCAGTGATAAAGTTTACCATTTTGTAAGTTACATTTTGATGGCCGTTTTCTGGCTATGGTTCTTGAATACAGCTCAAAACAAAACAAGCTACACGTCAATTTCCTTAATAATACTATCAATTATTGTTTATGGTATAATTATTGAGTATTTACAATTAAGTTTGACCAATTACAGAATGTTTGATTGGAATGATGTGATAGCTAATATTTTAGGAACTGTGTTGGGTTTAATTTTATTTTTTACTTTTAGAAAAATAATATTTAGACATAAATTTGATAATTAGAAAAATAACTATAATTTAGTAATCTCAAAATATTATACAATGGAAACTAAAAAGAATCCAAAAAAAGATTTAAGAAACAGAAGTCTTTTATTTTTTCAAATTGGCTTAGTTATTATGTTATTCATATCATGGAGAGCCATAGAATGGAAAACAGACAAAGAAGAAATTGATGTGGGGATGGTTGATTTAGACATGCTTGAAGAAGAAGATGTCCCAATTACAGAAATGCAAAACCAACCACCACCACCACCTCCACCACCACCAGCGCCTGAAGTTATTGAAGTAGTAGAAGACGATTCTGAAGTAGAAGAGGAAGTTATAGAATCTACTGAAACAACCGAAATGGAAATCGTAGAGGTTGAAGAAGTCGAAGAAGTCGAAGAAGAAATAGCAGACGTTCCTTTTGCATTAATCCAGCAAGTTCCCATTTTTCCTGGTTGTGAAAATGCCAAGGACAAGAAAAAATGTATGAGTGAAAAAATCACACAACACGTCAATAAAAAATTCGATACAGGTTTAGGAGCCGAATTAGGTTTATCAGGAAGAAATCGTGTCAGTGTTCAGTTTAAAATTGATAAAAACGGTGATATCGTCAATGTACGTGCACGAGGCCCACATCCAAGACTAGAACAAGAGGCTGTAAGAGTTATAAAAGCTCTACCTAAAATGACACCTGGTGAACAACGAGGTCAAAAAGTTGGTGTACTTTATGGCTTACCGATTAATTTTGTGGTACAAGATTAAATTTTATTATTATATAATATTCAAAAAACCTGAGTCTATTGACTTGGGTTTTTTTGTAGGTAAATGCTTCTGAAATGACTAAATTTGTATTTTGAAAATTTTAGCGATGAAAAACTTAATCGTATTAGTAGGTGTAATGTTTTCATCCATCTCACTAATTGCACAAGAAAGTACTTATCCTTTATTCGAGTCTTGTAGTGAAAATGCAAATGAGCTTGAACAAAAGCAATGCTTTGAATCCACTTTTAAAACTTACCTTTTTAATCTTTTACAAAACTCAAAAGATCAATATGATGGTCAACCCACTAAAGTCGGTTTGATTTTTGACGTTGATAAAGAAGGTCAATTCAATCTGATTTTTATCAATGCTGAAAAGGACTCTATAAAATCTATCTTCAAAAATGCTTTTGATCAACTCCCACAAGTCAAACCATCAAAAATTTATGGTAAACCTACATTTATGCAATTTAATATGGATTTGGTTTATCCTCCAAAACAACTGAAGTCCTCTCATGATTTACAAGGCCAAGACTCAAATAAAGAAAAATCAAATTTAACAGAATCGCTAATCAAAGCCAAACAGGAGTTTGACGAGATAGAAAACGAGACCAAAAAATATGATGGCGAATTGTTTTCAAGCCATGCTTACATACCTTTGTCTCATGAAATTTACAACCGCTTTGATAGAGAAATCAACCTAATCGGTACTAATTCCCATACCGCTCAAAAGCCATTTACCTATCGAGATGTAAAACCTTATTACGATTTTAAAGCTATCAACGATAGCTTATCATTTAATAAAACCTCTTGGTTGGGAAGAAAATTATTTGATGAACATCTCGCTACAGTTAGCGGTAAAAATTACTGGTTAACTGTTGATTTTGGAGTTGACCTTCAACTTGGTAGAGATACAGATACAGATTTAAACACTTACAATAATACTCGAGTGGCTTTTGTCCAAGGTGGTGTTGGGGAAAAACTGACTTACTACGGTGCTATTTTTGAAAGTCAAGGACGATTTGCTGATTATTTTAACCGTTTAGCGCGTTCAAGAGCACCTATAGATGGCAATCCAGCCATTATACCAGGTCGTGGCGTTGCCAAGGATTTTAATTCAGATGCATTTGATTACCCTGTTACGGTTGGCTATATCAATTATCGTTTTAATGACAATTTTAATGCTCAAATAGGTAACTACAAAAATGTCATTGGAGATGGTTATCGCTCTTTGTTTTTAAGCGATAACGCCAGTCCATATCCTTATGTTAAAGTCGATGCCGAATTTTGGAAAATCAAGTATACCAACATTTGGATGCAGGCCAGAAATACTAATTTGTTGACGGACCGAGAAGCTTTTCAAACTAAATTTATGGCTATTCACCATTTAAGTTATAATGTCACTAAAAAACTTAATATTGGTTTGTTTGAAGCAGCCATTTGGGACAACGAAGAAGAACGCGGTTTTGATATCAGTTATCTCAATCCATTATTATTCTATCAAATGGTTGAGTTTTCTACTGGTACTGAAGGCGGTAAGGTCATGGTAGGCGCTAATTATAAATATAAATGGACAGATAATATTCATTCGTATGGGCAGCTACTCATAGATGAGCTTTCATTAGATGATATTTCTAGCGGGGATAAAAGTTTCAGAAATAAATTTGGCTTGCAATTAGGGCTCAAATATTTTGATGCGTTTAAAATTAAAGATTTTGATCTTCAGTTAGAGTACAACCAAGTGAGACCATTTACTTTTTCGCATAATAAAATCAGCACAAACTATACCCATAACGGACAATCTCTAGCACACCTTTGGGGCGCAAATTTTAGAGAAATAATTGCTATTGCACGCTATCGTAAAAATCGTTGGTTCGGTCATTCCAAATTAATCTTTGGTGAACGTGGTTTTGAACCTGAAGCTGACCTTGATCCATTTTATGGGTCAGATTTGTTTGGAACTGAAGATAATTTGTTTAGCGAAACAGGCAACACAATTGGTCAAGGCAATCGTGTAAATTCTTATTACGCTGAATTAGAAGCAGGTTATTTAATCAATCCTGCTACGAATTTTAAAGTATATCTTAATGTGATTGGGCGAAATTTTGACGCCACTACACAAAACCAAAGAACCTTTGATAACAATACGGTTTGGGTCAACTTTGGCCTAAGAACAGATTTGTTTAATTGGTATTTTGATTATTGATTGAGTAACTTTTCTGCTTGTTCAATAGACTTTTTAATATGTTCATTCATATCTTCTGCAGTCTGATGAGATTTTTCTAAAACCTCTAATCGCTGTTTTAAACTGTCAACATTTTTAATTTGAATACCTTGATTAATTTCAGTTTTACTAAACTCATCACCAAAAGATTTCATCCAAGACATCATTTTATCGTGACCCAATTTTAAATCTTCCATTGCTGGTTCAAAATTTTCAACATTGGTACTGTCCATTTTGGTCTCTAATTGACTAAGAAGTTGGTTAATTTTACTCATTTTAGGCATTATCTCGTCGTGAATAGCAATAGTCTCTGTCATTTTTTGGTCAAAGGCTTTAGCTTCTTTAGGTTGATTTCCGATACAACTTGTAGATAATGTTATAAGAGCAACGACTAATAACTGATAAATTTTCATAATTTGTATTTTTTTTACAAATTTACTTTATATCATTTTATAGAGTAAATAAAATCATTTTATTTTTTGGTCTAAACGTCTTGAAAATAGATTTATAATCTTTACTTTAGATTTCAAATCCTATTAATTGAATTTACCTCATTTTTATATCTACGATGCTTCTGCGGGCTCAGGAAAAACCTACACAATAGCTTGTAAATATCTATGTATTTTATTACAGCAAGATCAAGTTTTTGCTTTTCAAAATATTTTAGCCATTACCTTTACCAACAAGGCAGCGGCCGAAATGAAACAGCGAATTATAAAGGCTTTAATTTACTTTTCAGGACTTGATTCTGAAGAGTCTTATGAAAGTCTTTTAGAAGATGTCGCTAAAGAAACAAGACTAAACAAGGCTGAAATTCAAAAAAAGAGTCTTCAAATTCTAAAATACCTCATTCCAAACTATGCAGGTTTTGAAGTCTCAACTATCGATAGTTTCAACCACCGCATTATTAAAACATTTGCTAAAGACTTGAGCTTAATTCAAAATTTCGAAATTGACTTGGAACCTCAACCTTATATTCAAAAAGCGGTTGATAGCTTGATAGAAGATGTGGGCCACGACATACAACTTACTGAATGGCTGGTTGACTTTGTTCATTATAAAATTGAACGCGACAAAAGTGGAGACATAAGTTTGGATTTAAAAAATTATGCAGAATTAGCTTTAAATGAAAACAACTATAAAGCTATTGAGCAGATTCAAAATTATAGCTTAAATGATTTAAAACAATTTAAATATCAAACGCTAAAATATAGAGATCAAATAAAAGAAAAGTTAATCGATATAGGTCAAGATTTCTTTCATCTGCTTAATAAACAGGATGTAGAAAAAGAAATATTTCCAAGACAAACTATCCCTAACTATTTTAAAAACCTAATAGAAGGTAAAATTGTTTCAAATTTTGATGCCAAATGGCATGATATAGCTCAAACAAGCTTCTATAAAAAAACCGTCAAAGATACAGTTAAGGTTCAAGTAGATCTTATTAGAATTGATATTGAGAAATTATTTTTAAGATCAAAAGAATTAAGTTTAAACTATCATTTATCTGAAAAAGTTCTGAAGTCTTTTGTACCTTTATCTATGATAAGTGAAATTCAACGCCGCATTAGTCAAATAAAAGCTGAAGAAGGCATACTGTTTGTTAATGACTTTAACCGTATCATAAGCAAACACATAAGACATCAGCCAGCTCCATTTATTTACGAAAGGCTAGGGGAGAAATTCAGACATTATTTTATCGATGAGTTTCAAGACACCTCTCGATTGCAATGGCAAAACTTGATTCCATTGGTTGATAATGCCATTACCACAGAACACAGTGACGGTACCTCAGGGAGTTTATACTTGGTTGGTGATGTCAAGCAATCTATTTATGAATGGCGTGGAGGCGATCCGCAACAATTTTTAGATTTATCTCAAGGTCGAGCACATCCTTTTAGTATTGATGCTAAAAAAATCGTTTTAGAAAAAAACTGGCGGAGTGCCAAAACCATAGTTGAATTTAATAACGATTTTTTTGAACACGCAGCAAATTTTCTCACTAACCCTAACCATCAATCGCTGTATAAAAGTGCGGATCAAATTTTTAAAAAAAATAACACAGGCTATGTAGAAATTAGGTTTTTACAAGAAAAAGAGAATAAAGATTTAATGAATAAACAGCGCATTGACAATTTATCTGAAATTATCTTGTCCATAAAAGATCAAGGTTTCAGCTTGGGTGATGTTTGTATTTTAGTTCGGCAAAATAAATTTGGTACTAAAATTGCAGAAGAATTTAACGCTCTTGACAACCCCATACCAGTTGTTTCTCAAGAATCTCTTTTAATTGCATCTGATGTCAAAGTTCAACTTCTGTTTCAGTTTTTAAGACTTTTAGAGCAATACGAGCAAGAAACCTGTGTAGATTTTATGTTAATGTGGTTTAATCATTCTGGTTTTGATAAAGAGTTATACCATGAATCCTTACACAAAATTAAAAATCTTAAACTTGAAGAGTTTTTTGATTATATAAATATTTATAATCTTGATTTTGACATTTCTATTTTTCAAAGCCTGTCTTTGTATGATAAAGTTGAATACGCTTTAAGAACTCTAAAAATTGATACTGAGGCTAATGCTTATATACAATTTTTTTTAGATGAGGTGTTTGAATTTTCTATTTCAAAATCTAATAGCATGTCAGTTTTTCTGAACTATTGGGAAGACCAAAAATCCAAGAAAAGCATTTCTACATCTCAAACTCAGGACGCCGTAAATATCATGACTATACACAAAAGTAAAGGCTTAGAATTTCCCATTGTTATTTATGCACATTCAAATTTTACTCTAGCGGATTTAAGGAGGACTGAAGACTGGGTTCAAATAGATCAAAACCACTTCGGAATTCCCTTTATATACGAAAGAATATCAAAAAGCTCTAAATCCCTTAACCCGTTTTTTGAAAAAGCTTACTATAAAAATATTAGTAGTCAAGAGTTAGCAAGCTTAAATACAGCTTACGTATGTATGACTCGGGCTGTTGAGCAGCTCTACATTTTATCTGAGCCTACTTCGGAAAGCGCAACTAGTTTTTCAGATATATTAGAAAGTTTTTTAAAAACAAAAGAGCTTTATAAAGGCGATAAAAATCACTACAGTTTTGGATGTCAAACCTTTCCAAGAGATGAAACCATTAAAACTTTAAATCTAAAGTATTCCAACTTTAAATCTTATCCAGCACAAAAATTTTATGTAAATCTAACTGCTGATAATATTTTAGATGAAAAGAACACTAAAGCAATAACCTACGGCCAAGAAGTTCATGATTATCTTCAAAAAGTAGAATATTCTTTAGATATTAAAAATTCAGAAATTCCAAAAAATCTTAAATCGATGTTGCATCAAGTGGTGCATCATCCAGATTTAAAGAAATATTTTGAAAGTGACTGGGAAATTTATAATGAAACCGATATTGCATTTAACTCTAAAATTCTAAGACCTGATAGAATTTGCATTAAAGATAATGAAGCTGTGATAATCGATTACAAAACAGGTCAAGAAAACCCAGCATATGCCACACAATTAACAAACTATAAAACAGCACTAGAAGCAATGAATTATTCTGTAAAAGCCTCATATTTGGTGTATATTCGCAAAAACATTAAAATAGAATCATTATAAAAAAATTATTATGTTTTCAAACAAACTTAAAGCTCAACTCAAAAACGAAATCTCGACTATAAAAGAAGAAGGACTTTTTAAAACAGAACGTATTATAACATCTCCTCAAAGTGCAGAAATCACTTTAGATTCAGGTAAAAAAGTTTTAAATTTTTGTGCCAACAACTATTTGGGTTTGTCCTCACACCCTGAAGTTGTACAAGCAGCTAAAGACACTCTAGATACTCATGGTTTTGGAATGTCTAGCGTTAGATTTATTTGTGGCACACAAGATATTCATAAAAAGCTTGAACACACCATAGCAGACTTTTATGAAACAGAAGACACTATACTATATGCCGCGTGTTTTGACGCTAACGGTGGTGTTTTTGAGCCGTTATTAACTAAAGAAGATGCTATTATTTCAGACTCTTTAAATCACGCTTCAATTATAGATGGAGTTCGCTTGTGTAAAGCTGGAAGATACCGTTATGCCAACGGAGATATGAAAGATTTAGAAAAACAACTTAAAGAAGCTGATAAAAATGGCGCTCGACATAAGCTTATTGTTACTGACGGAGTTTTTTCTATGGATGGCATTGTGGCACCATTGGATTGTATATGTGATTTGGCCGATCAATATGAAGCTTTAGTTATGATAGACGAATGCCACGCCACTGGATTTATTGGTCAAAATGGTATTGGAACTCCAGAATTAAAAGATGTAATAGGACGAGTTGACATTATAACAGGAACTTTAGGGAAAGCGCTTGGAGGCGCAATGGGCGGTTATACCACAGGAAAAAAAGACCTCATCGAGCTTTTAAGGCAACGCTCAAGACCCTATTTATTTTCAAACTCTTTGGCTCCTTCAATTGTTGGCGCTTCTTTAAAAGTATTTGAAATCTTAAAACGCGATACAAGTTTAAGAGATAAGCTCGAAGAAAATACTAATTATTTTAAGAAAAAGATGAATAAAGCTGGTTTTGACATCATTGATGGAGATTCAGCAATTGTTCCCGTAATGCTTTATGATGCTAAGTTGGCTCAAAAAATGGCTGCTGAACTTTTAGAAGAAGGAATATATGTCATTGGCTTCTTTTACCCAGTTGTACCTAAAGATAAAGCAAGAATAAGAGTGCAACTCTCAGCCGCTCACAGTAAGGGACACATAGACTCTGCAGTAGATGCTTTTGTTAAAATTGGTCAAAATCTAAATATAATTTAATTTTTTAGAGAAAAAAAATATTATTATGTTTGTTAATAAGTATTAATAATTTAAATTTGCCCCTTTGAATAGTAACTAAACTCAAATAAAATGAAACATTTAAGCAAATTAACATTCCTTTTAATTTTAATGTTAGGAGTGACTTCAGTACAAGCACAAGATGAAAATAACCCATGGGCTGTTTTTATTGGTGCTAATGCAGTAGACTTTTTCCCTACAGGTCAAGACGTGGTAACACCAGACGGTATTATATCTTCGCCAGACTTTGGTGACGATTTATTTTTCCAAGAAGATAATTGGAACTATGTCACTGCTGTTTCCAGTATTGGTGTTACGCGATATATAGGTGAAGGTTTTAGCTTTGAAGCATCTGGATCTTACAACAGAATTGACCGTTTAGGAGAAGTCGATACTGATGAAGTAAGCTGGGTAAACTTAGATGGTACAATACAATATAATTTTAAAAATCTTATCAACGGTTACAATTGGTTTGATCCATTTCTTGGTGTAGGTGGTGGTTACTACTGGTTAGACGAACAAGGAGCTGGTACTTTTAATGCTAATTTAGGTATTAATTTTTGGATCAATGAACAATTTGCCATTACTGTTGATACTAACTACAAGACAGCGTTTCAAGATGAAGACTTTGACTTATTTCAACACAGAGCAGGTATCAAATTCGCTTTTGGCGGAAAAGATACTGATGGTGACGGAATATATGACAAAAATGACGAATGTGTTGACACTCCAGGCTTAGAAGAATTCAATGGTTGCCCTGATACTGATAGCGATGGTATCCCTAACAAAGATGATGCATGTCCTGATACTCCTGGTCTTGCAGAATTTAATGGCTGTGCTGACTCAGATGGTGATGGCATTGACGATACTAAAGATGAATGTCCTAATGAGGCTGGATCTGAAGCTATGAACGGTTGCCCAGATTCTGATAACGATGGTTTAGCTAATAAGGATGATAATTGTCCAAATGAAGCTGGTCCTTCTGCTAATGGTGGATGTCCTTGGCCAGATAGTGATGGTGATAGTGTTCTTGATAAAGATGATCAGTGTCCAAATGTTGAAGGAACAGTAGCTAATAATGGTTGCCCTGAAGTAACTGAGGAAGTTCAAAACGAACTTAACGACTATGCTAAAACAATTAATTTTGATACTGGTAAGTCTTCAATTTCTAAAGATTCTGAAGAAGCTTTAGCTGCTATACTTGCAATCCTTGAAGAATATCCAAATGCTAAGTTTACAGTTGAAGGACATACTGACAGTGTTGGTTCTGCTAAAAATAACAAAAGCTTATCTGAAGCTAGAGCACTCTCAGTTAAAGAATATTTAGTTGCAAATGGAGTTGAAGAGTTCAGATTATCATCTAAAGGATATGGTGAAGAAAAGCCTGTGGCTTCTAATAATACTAGAAGTGGTAGAGCTCAAAACCGTAGAGTTGAAATCAACTTAGTGAAGTAATTACTATTTACTATATATTTATTAAAAACACTTCTCGAAAGAGAAGTGTTTTTTATTTTTAAACATGCAAACTTTCTTAGATGATTTTATAGAACATTATACAAACAACTTTGGTTTAAAATCAAAGGAGTCTATAATTGTACTGCCTAGCAAACGATCAGTTGCCGAGTTGAAACGTAAATTTGCTGAACACCAAAATGCTTTTTGGCTTCCAAGAATAATAGATATTGTTACGTTTATAAATAACATCTCTAAACTTGAAATACTCTCCCAAGATGATACACTTATTGAGTTTTATAAAATTTATTCTTCCAACTTTAAGAATCATAATACTGAGAGTTTTGAAAATATATACCCTTGGGCCTCAGTCTTAATTAGTGATTTTAACGAAATTGACCGTTTCCTTCTTAATACCAACCAATTTTTTGAGCATCATAAATCCTTAAAAAAATTAAATTATTTTGGTGAAGAAGAAACAGACATGATAAAATCTTACATCAAGTTTTGGGAAAATCTACCTCATTATTACAATAAATTTAAGGCACATTGTTTAAATTCTAACTTTGCATATCAAGGTTTAGCTTATCGAATTGCGTCTGAAAATATAGACAGTTATTTAAAAAAGCAAAGGGCTTCAATATTTTTTGTAGGTTTTAACGCCCTTAATAAAGCAGAAGAATACATTTTTGAAACTTGTTTGAAACGTGACAAAGGCTTTATAGCATGGGATATTGATGACAATATTTTATTGGACCGATCTCATCCTGCCAACACTTTCATAAAAAAATATCATCACCAATGGTCGGCCTATAAAGACCGCTTTATTAAATTTAACACTAAAGATTATTCAAGTAAGAAGTCCATAAGCATAATATCTTCTCAAAGAAATATTGGTCAGACAAAAGCAGTCTCTAAAATCTTAAAGAACATCAATTCTGAAAACTATACTAAAACAGCAATAGTATTAAATGATGAAAAATTGCTTTCACCTATTCTTAACAGTATCCCAGATAATTTACACGAAGTTAACATTACTATGGGACTGCCATTAAATCTATCACCAATTTCTGATTTTTTTACTTTAATATTAGATCAACAGCTCAAGAAGGAGGGTACTTTAAGTCATGATTTAGTCAACACACTTATACACCACAAGCTTCTAAACTATCAATCTTCCAAAAATATTGATGCCGTTAAGTCTTACTTGTTGAATAATGGTTCGTTAAAATATTCAATTAAAGAAATTGATCATCTTTTTCAAAGTGATAGTTCAACTAAAAAAGTATTTAACTGTTTAAAACATTTTAACAAACCTTCTGATTTTTTACGAACTGTAGTTGATTTTATATCAAGTTTATTAGATGAACAAATTACTCCTTTTAAGCAATACCTTTTAGCTTACCAAAAAATATTTTTAAAACTTATAGCTGTTTCAGAACTTAATCCCGAACTTAGTTTAATGGCATTAAAACTTCTGTTTAAGGATTATGAAAAATCTGAAAAGTTAAGTTTTAAAGGAGAAAAACATAAAGGGCTTCAAATTATGGGAATGCTAGAATCTAGACTTTTGGATTTTGAAAATGTTATATTTGTGTCTGTAAATGAAGGTGTAATTCCAGCAGGAAAAACAGATAACAGCTATATTACATACGATTTAAAAAAGCAATATGGCTTACCAACCTATACCGAAAAAGATGCTATATATGCCTATCATTTTTTTCGATTGATACAGCGTTCAACAAAGTGTTATATGATATATGATAGTGATCAATCAGGATTTAATAAAGGAGAAAGGAGTAGATTTTTGAGTTATTTAGAAGTCTTTAAATCTCCAAATCATGAATTGATTTCAAATGCATTTTCATTATCTACAAGTCTAAAGCCTAAGGAAGCTATTACAATTAAAAAATCTGCAGAGGTTTTAACAAAACTGAAAAATCTAGTAGAGCAAGGTCTTTCACCTACTGCTTTATCTACTTATATTAGAAATCCTATTCAGTTTTATAAACGCTATGTGCTAGGGATAAAAGAGACCGATAAATTTGAGGAAGTATTAAATTATAAACATTTTGGAACAATAATTCATGAAAGCATAGAGGAACTCTACCCTTCCTCAAATCAATATTTAAATGAAACTGACTTAGAATTACTCTGCAACAAAATTTCTAAAGTGCTACAGTTAAAATTTGAAAAGATATACAGTCAAGACGTTCATAAATTTGGCTCAAACCGTATTCAATATGAAATTGCCAAAGGCTCACTATCACGTTTTCTGAATAAGGAAAAAGAGACTTTAAAAAAATCGAACTTATTTATACAAGACATTGAAAAACCTGTAGAATGTATTTTAAAAATCAATGACCAAAATATTAAACTTAAAGGTCATATTGATCGAATTGATAGGTATAATAATGAACTGAGAATTATAGATTTAAAAACAGGAAATGTGCAGCCTACACATTTAAAATTTAATGATTTTAATCAACTCATAACAGACTACGATTATTCCAAAGCTTTTCAAATTCTTTTCTATGCTTTAGTATATTCTAAAAACTATGATACGGAAAACTTAAAGGCTGGTATTATCAGTTTTAAAAACCTCAACCAATGGTTTATGCCTTTAAATTTTAATGGAAAAACTACAATTGACGAATCCATATTAGTAGAATTTGAACAATACCTTTATCAACTTATCAGCGAAATTTTAGATCCCAATATTCCATTTAAAGAAAAAGATGTTAATTTTGAGTCATGATTTGGACTCAAAAAGCAATACCTGAACCCTCTGAAGTTGATTCGCTTGTAGACTGTTTAAAAGTTTCTAGGCCTATTGCAAGTTTGCTGGTTCAAAGAGGCACCAAAACTTTCGATGAAGCCAAAGCTTTCTTTAGACCAAATTTATCTCAATTGCACGATCCTTTTTTAATGAAAGGAATGAAAACTGCTGTCAATCGTATCAATAAAGCTATTCAAAATAAAGAAAATATTCTAGTATATGGCGATTATGATGTTGATGGCACCACTAGTGTAGCTTTAGTTTATAGCTATTTGAAAGAGGTTCACAATCAAACAATTGCTTATATACCAGATCGCTATAAAGAAGGTTACGGCCTTTCTAAAACAGGCATAGATTTTGCCAAATCAAAAGACATAAGCTTAATTATTTGCCTAGATTGTGGCATAAAAGCCATAGAAAAAGTTGATTATGCCAATTCCCTTGGTATTGACATCATTATTTGTGATCACCATAGACCAGGCCAAAAAGTACCTAGAGCAAAAGCGGTTTTAGATCCTAAACAAGATGACTGTCATTATCCATATGACGAGCTCTGTGGATGTGGTATTGGATTCAAATTAATTCAAGCTTTACATCAAAATGCAAACAAAAATTTCAAAGACTTAGTATCATATTTAGATTTGGTAGCAACAGCTATTGGCTCTGATATTGTTCCTGTCACTGGCGAGAATAGAATTTTGGCCTATCACGGACTTCGCGTTTTAAATCAAAACCCAAGACCTGGATTTAAGGCTATTATGAACATTGCTAAAAAAGATGAGTTCAGTATTACTGATGTCGTCTTTATAATTGGTCCCCGAATTAATGCTGCAGGAAGAATGGAACATGGTTTACACGCAGTAAACCTCTTGACCGAAACTAATTTGAGCGAAGCGCAAGAAAAAGCAAAAACCATTAACGACTACAATTTAGAGCGCCGCGATACCGATAAAACGATAACTCAAGAGGCCTTAAAACAAATTAAAACTTTAAAAGAAGAAGATAGAAAAACGACGGTAGTTTATCACGAGTCATGGCATAAAGGTGTCATTGGCATTGTAGCTTCTCGGCTAACGGAAACCTATTACAGACCAACTCTAGTGTTTACAAAAAGCGGAGAATATTTAGCTGCTTCTGCACGATCTGTCTACGGATTTGATATTTATAACGCTTTAGAAGCTAGTTCAGAATATATAGAGCAATTCGGTGGACATAAATACGCTGCAGGGTTAACCATAAAAGAAGAAAACTACGATGTTTTTAAGCAAAAATTTGACGATGTGGTTGCAGACCAAATCGAAGATCACCAACTCATCAAGCAACAGGTTTATGATGTTGAGCTTAACTTAGAAGATATTACACCAAAATTTTTTAGAATACTCAAGCAATTTGCGCCTTTTGGTCCTGGAAATATGAGACCAGTTTTTAGGTTTAACGGACTTCAAGACACAGGTTTTGCAAAAGCTGTAGGAAAAGAAAAGGAACATTTAAAATGTAAATTGTATAAAGACAAAAATCCCTTTAAAATTGATGGTATTGGTTTTAATTTGGGTCAAAAATTAAATCAATTAAATCAAAAATCAAAAATAGATGTGTTGGCTACAGTTGATGAAAACGAATGGAATAATCAAATCAGTTTACAGCTTAAGATTAAGGATTTAAAATCAAATATCCTAAATGCTTAACCAAAAATCTGTAATTTAGTTATAGAAAAAAGTTTGAATTATGCTTGAAGACATTTTTTCTGCGATTCCATTAGGGGTTTTTCTAGCGTTTATGTTAGGACCAGTGTTTTTTGTGTTACTTGAAACCGCAGCAATCAAAGGCTTTAGAGCTGCTTTATCTTTTGATATTGGTGTACTAATCGCTGATGCTGTTTTTTTAACTATTGCCTATTTTGGTACCAACCCTTTACTGAATAGACTTAAAGACGACCCAGCACTCTATATTTTTGGTGGAACAGTTTTACTGACTTATGGTATTATTACTTTTATCAAAGTCAAACGCACAACGATTACACCCGCGACTTTTGAATTTCAAAAACTTAAAAACAGCGATTATATTCAAATTGCAGTCAAAGGATTTTTACTCAATTTTATCAACATTGGCGTTTTAGGGTTTTGGCTGGGCTTAATTATTATTTTTGGCCCAGGCTTAGAAATGCAACCCTTTAGATTGATTACCTTTTTTTCTACAATTTTAGCCACCTATTTAGTCGTTGATATTTGTAAGATTTTACTGGCTAAAACTTTAAAACATAAACTCACACCAACTCGAATTGCCATTTCAAAGAAAATCATCAGCATTCTTATTATAGTATTTGGAGTCATACTAATTATAAGAGGTATTGCGCCAAAACAAGTTTCAAAAATTGAACAAAAAGTTGAAGATAGAATCCATATTGAAACGGATTCTCTTTAAAAATTATTTTAAGGATTCAGGAAAATTTAAGCTGTCTAATCCAAATATCTCTGGCATAAAAAAATAAACTGCTAGAGTAATAATTATGACTGAAATAATATTCATTAAGAACCCTTTTTTGACCATATCAGATACCTTAAGATAACCCGAACCAAACACGATAGCATTGGGTGGCGTGGCAACGGGCAACATAAACGCGCATGACGCCGAAAGGGTCACGGCTATCATGATTAAAAAAGGATGCATGTCAAAACTTAAGGCTACAGGAGATAAAATAGGAAGCAACATTGCGGTTGTGGCGAGATTAGAAGTCACTTCAGTTAAAAAGTTAACCATAGTTGCAACAATTAATATAAACACAATTACAATAACACCTTCAAAAATTGTGATCTGGCTGGCTATCCAATTGGCAAGGCCTGTTTCTGTAAAACCTTTAGCCAAAGCCATACCACCGCCAAATAATATAATAATGCCCCAAGGAATTTTCACAGCTTCTTCCCAGGTTAATAGTTTTTGTCCTTTTTTGTTTTTTGAAGGAATCAAAAATAGCAAAACAGCAGCAGAAATCGCAATTATCGTATCATCTATACCTGGTATGATTTTTTGAATCAAGCTTCTAAATATCCATCCCAGCGCTGCTATTAAAAACACAAGACCGACCATCTTTTCTTCGTAGGATAAACGGCCTAATTTATCAATCATTTTTTGTATTTGATCTTTGCCGTCAACAAATTTGAGTTGCTTAAGCTTAAAAGCGAACGATGTTAAATATTTCCAACAAATAAATAACAGCAACATAGACACTGGAAAAGCAAAAGTCATCCATTCAAAAAAACCAATTTTGATATTGTATAAGTTTTCTAAAACCCCTGCCAACACCAAATTAGGTGGCGTCCCAATCAAAGTGCTGATACCACCTATTGAAGCGCTATAGGCAATAGAAAGCATCAAAGCTTTAGAAAAATAGGTGTTAGTTTCTTGATGGTCTTGATTTTGTTCAAAAATTTGATTGGTTATCGCAATAGCAATGGGTAACATCATGACTGTAGTTGCGGTATTGGAAATCCACATCGACAAAAATGCGGTGGCGAGCATAAAGCCTAAAATTAAAAATGAAGCTTTTGACCCGGTGGTTTTAATGATATACAATGCTATGCGTTTATGCAAATTCCATCGCTCTATGGCTACAGCTAAAATAAAACCCCCAACGTATAAAAATACAAATTTATGACCGTATTGAGCTGTGGTTTCAGACAGCTTCAAAACGTCGAATAAAGGAAATAAAATAATAGGAATCAAAGCTGTTACGGCAATAGGCACAACTTCGAAAATCCACCAAATAGCCATCCAAATTGTGATACCAAGTAGCATAAACGCATTCGGCTCAAGACCTTCGGGTGGTTCTATCGTCAGAAAAATGATAGAAATCAAAGGGCCTAAAATTTTAAATAGTATTTTCTTAAGACTCTTCAAATTAATTTTATTTAGAATAATGCTAATTTGTTAGGCTATATTTTAGATTAATTTAAAATACAATTTGAATAACCAGCTCGGCTTGAAATGTATCTTGATCATTTATGCTTAGGGTTGAAAAATTGGTTTGTATTTTAAGATCATTATTTTTAATATATTTTGATAAACCAAGTGTAATTGCGTCAGTATCCCTTAAAACAGAATCTTGAAAGGTGTCAAACTCAGGGCTGATGTTGGTATATCTTAAATCTACAGCGTAGCCTTTTTTGGTAGCATAGCCTGCTTGAACATTAAAAGCATCGCCAATAGCTAAAAAACTGCTAATTTGTTGTGGTTGGAGTGCTACAGTTCCGGCCTCATTAACAAAAGTCTGTTCTAATTCTCCTGCTGTAGCGTTAGCATATTCTGCAAGAAAAGAAAAACCTCTATACTTCATCAATACATCAAAATAAATTTGTTTATAGTCAGGTAATTGTTCTTCGCTATTCTCGTCAAAAATCAAAAAATCGCCATGGCCTTCGCCCACTGCATTGCTTGCACCATCATTATAGCTACCAGCCGCTCCAAAGGCAATTTTAAAAGAGTCTTCATGCAGTAAATCAGCAGTAAAAGTGTCGTTATCTTCACTAAAGAAACCAAAGGGATATACATTTACACGTCCACCATATCTCAGACCGCCTTTATCAGTATCACGAGAATCGTTTCCAAAAGAATTTCTGCCATCTCCAGAAGTCACTGCCACAGAAGGTTCAAGACCAACTGTTCCTAATTTGTATTTAGCATCTATAAACAAACCAAACTCACGACCGCTATTACTTAAGGCAGAGCTCAATAAACTTCGTTCTGTAAACTGAAATTTATCTTCATCAAAAGTCATTTCTTTATTGTTGAAATCGGTTCGTTTTTGACCAACAGTTATGGTTAAGGTTTCCATAGGATGATAAGCCACCCAAGCATCCAATAGTGGATCTCCTAAACTAAAATCATTTTGAATGAAAAAACTGACTTTCTCTTTTAGAGCCTTTCCGCTTATATTAAAATAGGTTCTTTTGGCATTAAGTTCATTTTCACCATCTTCACCGTCTATTTTTGAATAAATATAAGAAGGCTGTATGAATCCACTAATTTTAAATTGATATTGGTTGTTTTCAAAATTGAAATTTAAACCAGAACCCAATTCAAAGTCCGCGGAATTGGTGTTAATGGTATTATTCTCTTGAGCCATCATATTAACAGCTATAAGAAATAAGGAATAAACTAATATTTTTTTCATAACGGCGCTTACTTTATTAAAATGTTTTATCGTTTAGATATCGGTAATACGGCAAAATATCACTGAGTTGAGTTGAGATGACGTTAAAGCTAACAAAGCTATTATCGGCTTCGGGTTCTAAAGTTTCTACGGCCAAATTGGCGTGTCTTTGATTCATATCTACAACAAAACTTCCTTTCGGAATAGTTTTGTTAAGCGTTTCAATTTCAGTCTTGATATGTTGTCGGTTTACACCTTCGTATTTATGTAAGGACTTTCTGTATTTTGTAATCTTGTATTGTTCAACTTCAAGCTCAGTATTTTTATTTAATGTTCTCACTTCAAGTCCTAAAATTTTCAAGCGTTTTACAGCTTCAGTTTCAGATGGCAATAAAATATAGGCTTGGGGTCTTTCGCGTATTAAAGTTGGTACAGACTCTAATGCATTTCGAAGTATGACTTCTTCTTTATAAATTTCATTTTTTGCTAAGTCAAGTAACTCAATAGGTTGCTTAGCAACACTTCTTTTAGATTGAACAACAACTTTGTGTTTAGAGTCTATAGCTTCATTAATGACTTTTGGAATTTCATCTTTATGTTTTATAGCAGATTGCAGGTAAGATAAAGCTGTCCAAAATGTGGTTAAGGTTCTTCGCTTAAAAGAAGTCCTGCCAAGAGCTACGCCTCGCACTTCAACCAAAGTTGAAATGGTATTGGCTAAAGCATAAGAAGTTGCACTCGACCTTGCATTGATAGAACCAAGATTAAAACAAGTATAACCTTGGCAATCTGAAGTTGAAAAATAGTCGAAAGCACGAAGGCTTTTTTCACTTAAAAATGATTTAGCTTCATTAACAAAATTTTGCTCTGTAAACTGTCTTAAATTTTTGGGTACATTTAAATTTCCTGAATATAAAAACATCACATCGTTAGGATTGGTGATGCCATATTCAGCATAATGCACAAAATCTCTTCTAAAAGCACGATACTCGTGAAAATCTAAAGCCACATCAGCTTTAAAATCTGTAAAAGATTCTTTGAGAAATAAGCTTTCTTGTATGTTGAGCTTGGTTTGGTCACGGTTGAGGTCTAAGCCATTAATAGCGTCTCTAAGCTGTCTGTTATAGCCGTCAACATTGGCCATAGGCACAATAGCAATTTCCAAATGCTTAGAAAAATAAGAATACTCAGTGTTGGTTAACAATTCGTGAATAAAATACAGTATACCCTCGGTGCTAGCAGGCTCATCTCCATGAATGCCAGCTTGTATCCAAATTTTAATTTTGTTCTTGTCTTTCTCTTTCTCTTTCTCTTCAAAGAATTTTAGCATTGGCACTTTTAAGCCTTTTTGGCTCTCACCGATATAATTCAATGTTACTTGAGAAGAATATTGTTTGATGAGCGGTTGGAGAAAGCTCATCATCTCGTCATATTTTGTAAAACCTTTATTTTTATTAAAAGCTGGAGTAGGAATATCTATTTCAATCTCCGGAAAAAACTTTTCAGTTACTTCCTTGGGTTGTGGGTTAAGTAATTGTGCCCAAGTCGAGAAACTTAAACCAAAACATATGATAATTAAGTAGTTTTTCATCATTTAAATTTTAAAAGGCAACAGTAAAGATTAGGCGTGCCAACCATTCATTTCCTTTGATGGG
>JASMTR010000081.1:0-3398 GCA_041694175.1 Bacteroidales bacterium | reverse complement strand
TGGCTGAAATATAATCTTCCAAATACTGTAAATGTGCCAGATTATAAGCCCAAAACTTATCTCCTTTAAATGAATGCGACAACCAGAGCTCTACATCAAAATACAAATGAGCGGCTTGTTTAAGTTCTGCAAATTTGCCTTCAGTATATTCTACACATTTTGAAGTGGTTTTACTATAACCACAGTGGACACAGTGTAATCTTGCTTCCATATCCTTGTCATGCAGACGAGCAATAGCTTGTTGTTTACATTTGGGACACACCACCCAAAC
The DNA here is from genome assembly GCA_041694175.1 of Bacteroidales bacterium. GTDB lineage: Bacteria > Bacteroidota > Bacteroidia > Flavobacteriales > Flavobacteriaceae > Psychroflexus. The sequence goes on along the minus strand of JASMTR010000081.1, from coordinate 3,127 downwards.
TTCTTTTTCGAAATCGCTAAGGCGGTGGTTTTGGTCTTGGAAGCGAGGTTTGGGCATCATGATAGTGAAGAAAGTTTAGTTAAATAATTCAAGACATTAAAACTTATATATTGAAATGCTGCTTTACTTGGAAAGGTTTCTAAATTGATTTTTTTATTAATACGTTATTTCATCACATTTACAGCATCTACTTTGGTATTTAAATTTTATAATTTTCAATTTGAAATATTGGATTCACAATATTTAGTTAGCTTGTTTAACATTTTTAACTTTCCATTTTCCCTTATTTTCTTTAACAAAACAAGCTTCAAACACATAACTTTCTCCGGCGTTTATCCACTTTTTTAAGGGAGAACCAGTAAAGTCATTTGTATTCATTTCACCATCATACTTCATATCGACAACAATTTTATAACTACAATTATTTGTGAGCTTAGCTTTTGCTGTACTATTTTTCACATTTTTACTGTCCGGAAAGAAACACATACCCTTTCCTTTTTCAAAAGTTGTTTTACTTAAGGTTATGCAATTATCTTGGGCTTGCATAGTAAATTGAATGCTTAGCATTATTAATGCAGTTATCATTATTCTTTTCATATTTTTTGGATTTTAAATTAATTTTAATTGTTAATATTTAGTTTTATTACTTTAACCTCTAATGCCTGTATAACCTTCCTTATAATCATTGATAAGCTCTTTCGGTTCTGAATTGTCATTCTTAAAAAAAGACTTAAAGTAATCCAAGGCTTGGTTGTAATATTCATCTGTGTTTTTGCCCAGGGAGGTTAAGCTAGCTTCTTTATAGACGATTTCATGAGATTGGTATGCCCAATACTCACTATGATCTTCTATCTTTTTATTTAACTCCTCTTCGCTCTTATACTTCACGCGCACAATCGCAGCATAGTCATCCGGCCATAAAACCAGTTCTTTTAGTGCCAAATTTTGGGCAGCTTCTTCCATAGCTTTTTCTTTTACAACAGTTTCTATTTTTTCTCTCTTATCTTTAGGAATACCAGTGCCAATTGTTATCCGTTTTACCAAGGAGAAATCTCGGTAGGATTGCCTTGGGTCAACTGCTTCATATTGAGTGTAAACGATGACTTTCCTTTTGGGTAGTTTGTTTTGATTAAAACCTAATAATGGTATACCTATTAAAATCAAAAAAAAGAAATAGATTTAAATTTCTCATAATCTCATATTAACATGGATCAAAATTTATTTCAATGAACTTACCGTCTCTGTTATATTCTTCCTCAGTATCTGGATTTCTATGAATCATATCAAACCCAAATCTAATTTGCTGGAAGTTTTCTCTGTTTATTTCATTTTCTAAAAACTGTCCCCCTATCAGAAATTTAGAATATTCTATTCCATCGATAGTTTCAACGCGTATATAAGTTAAAATAGGTTCTAGTTCAATTGAGGTTCCCGCATAAAAAATCACAAATTCATTGGTATCAAATCCAGCCTGAGAATCGTCTGCTGATGGAACATATATATTGAATGAAAAGGTTTGTAAGTAGCCGCTTGGTAAATTATCGAAACAGACTCTATCTCTTATAAAGGTTCCAGTGGTCACAACTTCAGAGGTTAGAACATCTTCAGCGTTAATTCTCGTATTGCCATAGTAAAATTGATTTTCCCAAACTCTTTCTACACTTGCAGTTAAATCACTGTCTTCTTCTTCACAGGAAATGATAAAAAAAGGAGCTATGCACAGTATAATGAACATTATTACTTTGTGTGGTTTCATGGTTTTCTGGTTTTAATAGTTGATAAATTATTTAAATTGCTTAGCATCTTACGTCTATAGAGCCCCCTTCAAAATCATTAATAAGCTCCTTAAATTCTGGTTCATCTTTTTTAAAAAAGAATTTAAAGTAATTGAATTTTTGGCTAATATAATCTTTCAGGCTGAGGCCAAATGCAAGAGGTTTCATGACCAAAACTAGACCGCTGCATTTCTCTTTCTGCATTATGATTTTTATTTGAAAAAAGCGTTTTGAAATTCCACCAAAAAAGAACCAAATGACTAAAATTTGATTTATTTTCATGAGGTTAAGATTTATATTCATTAAATAAATCTATAATAAACACTTGTTAAAATTAAGCGCTATACTGCCTTTGTCTCGAACTGCACAAAAAACGTCATGAGTAACAGTAAGTGTTGCTAATTTACCTAGATTGATTGAATTTTAAATGATCTAGGTTTTGTTTATTAAAATAATTTTTAGTTTATTCAGGATAATATTTAGCTTAGAATTGGGTGGCCTTGATTTTTTAATTTTTTCCTGTATGTTCTTGAAAATGGAACTTCTTGTTTTTGCTTTAAAACTATATTATCATAATTTACGGCTTTTATTTTTTGAGTATTGATAATATAAGATCGGTGAACCCTTATAAAGCCACAATCATTTAATTGATGTAAAATTTCACTCATCTTTTGTCTGATGACGATAGGTGTTTTTCTGTCTTCTACATAAAAGTTTAAATAATGCCCATCACTCTTAACAAATAACAACTCGCTACAATTAACAATTTGATTGCTTTTAAGTTTTATTTTCTTATCAACATTTTGAGATTTGAGTTGTAATTGAAGTCTTTTAAGTTTAGTCGTATTAGCTTTAACAAGTTTTTCTGCAACTTTGTGCTTCGATTTTGTTACCTTATAACGCCAATAAAAAACAATGGCTCCAAAGAGTAATATTATAGATATAAATCCTATAATAAAAAGATTACTTTCAAGGCGTTTCTCGCTTTCAATAAAAGCTTTCATTTCCTTTTCTCTGGTGTCAAGTTCGTATTTGGCAATGCTTTCTTGTATGACTTGGATTTCTTGAACATTTTGAAGACTGTCTCTAAGTGCTGTATAACGCTCGTAGCAATTTGTAGCAGGTAGAAACTGTTTAAGTGTTTTGTGAATTTCTGCTTTACGTAAATATAATGGATATAAGCGGTTTGGAAGTTTAAATTGCTTAGCTAATAAAATTGCAGAATCAATTTGTGTTAAACTTTTATCATATTGTTTTAAAGCATTTTCTAGCCTTGAAGCTACACTATAAATTTGAATTTTTCTTTCAATATTAGTTCCATTAATAATTAGGGGTTTTGCTAGATCGAGGTA
>JASMTR010000080.1:0-2708 GCA_041694175.1 Bacteroidales bacterium | reverse complement strand
TCAGATCTTTCTCCCTGTTTCAACATAATATGGCCTGATATTTTTTGATCGTGAAATTTATGTGCCAGATAGTTCAAACCATTTTTATGAAAATTTAAATACGGATTATCTATTTGATAAGGATCTCCTGTGAAAATCAATTTTGTGTTTTCGCCAGCTCTAGTTACAATTGTTTTAACCTCATGTAAAGAAAGATTCTGAGCCTCATCTATAATAATAAACTGATTTGGAACTGAGCGCCCTCTAATATATGTCAGAGCTTCAATCTGAATCATATCCTGTTTTTGTAATTTCTGAAAGGTCAAATCACTATCTTTATTTCTGTGAACGATAAAATCCAAATTATCAAAAATTGGCTGCATCCAGGGGGCTAATTTCTCTTCCTTTTCACCAGGAAGATAACCAATATCTTTTCCCATCGGCATAACTGGTCTCACAACAAGCAGTTTAGAAAAGGCTTTTTCATTCACTACTTTTTCTAAACCTGCTGCCAAAGCTAAGAGAGTTTTTCCGGTTCCTGCTTTTCCAGAAATAGTAACAAGTTTTATCTGGTCATCTAATAAAAGCTCCATGGCCAGCTGCTGCTCTCTGTTTCTTGCCCTGATTTTTACCGGCTGTTTTTGATTATATTTCAATTCGACCAGGTTTTCGCCATCAAATCTTGCCAAGGCAGTTTTTTTGTTCCTATCACCAGCTGTTAACTGAATAAATTCATTTGGATAAAGTCGATCACTATCTTCCTTATCAAAATCTCCTGGTACTGCATTTTTGTTCTCAAAGAAATTATCGATTAAATCTGAACTTACCATGAGCTCTCTAAAACCAGTATAAATTTGTTCTTCGCTCAAGCGGCTTTGGCTGTGTTCTTCAGCTTTAACACCGAAAGCATCACAGATTAAACGCATATTGATATCTTCTGAGACCATTATCACTTTTCGATCTGGGTTATCCCGCTTGAGGTGGATAGCTGTAGAAATAATTCTATTGTCCATGGTGTTAGAAGTTAGGTTTTCGGGAATCTCCAGCTCACCATTTATCAATATTTTTACTTTTCCACCGTCTTCAAGTTCTACTCCTTGGTCAAGATTGCCCTTTAACCTCAGGCTCTCCAAAATACGGGAAGTTTCTCTGGCATTATATCCCAGGTCAGAACCCTGGGTTTTTAAATTATCTATTTCCTCTAATACTGCTAGTGGAATTATTACATCATTTTCTTCAAAGCTGTAGATAGCTCTAGGATTATTTAATAGTACATTTGTATCTAATACAAATATTTTTTTCATCAAAAACCCCCTTGAATTTATGCATTCTTTATATTTTATTTAAACAAACAAATCAGATTAAGATTTGATCTTTAATATATATTACCAGAGGGTTAATCCAGTATCCTCATCATATTTTCTCACCTTATCTGCATTTGTGAGCTCCTGAATTTCTATCTCTGAGGCAAAAACAATAGTCCCTTCACCAAGATGACCTCCAAATGCATTTCCTTCTTCATCTGCAAGCATAATGTGGGCATGAACCATTGCTTCTCCATCCTTAATTGAAACATTTCCATTTAAACTTAGTATTTCAAACTGTCCTTCTTTTTCTAAGAAATTATATTCCCAATCTTTTTGGTCATAATAGCCAAAAACTATTTTAGAAACCGCTCCAAGACCTGAAATTGTTGCCAATTTTATATTATTTTTTTGAACAATTTCTGTTAGTTTTTTTATTAAATCATCACCTTTGTCTAATCTGAGTAGATAAGTATTTTTTACCTCATGCTTTTCTAATTTTGCTGACATAAATATCATCCTTTCTTTTGATTTTTGTAATATAGACATAAGTGTGTACAAAAACAATTTTCACAGTCCGGATTCTGAGCTTTACATAATGCCCTGCCGTGATCAATAATCCAGTGATGTAAATCAATCCAGTACTTTTGTGGAATTTTTTCTGTTAATTCTTTTTCTGTTAGTTTAACATTTTTGCCTGAACTTAATCCAAGCCTTGCCGAAACCCTAAATACATGTGTATCTACTGGGAATGCAGCTTTTTCAAAAGCATTAGCAAGTACAACATTAGCTGTTTTCCTACCTACACCTGATAATTTAAGCAGTTCTTTGCGTGTATCTGGAACCTGACCACCATAATCTTCCAGCAGCATCCTGCTGGTTTGAATAATAAATTTTGCCTTGTTTCTGTATAAACCTATACTTTTAATTTTTTCTTCCACTTCTTCTCTGCTGAGTGATGCAAAATCTTCCGGTTTATTATATTCTTTAAAAAGTTCTGAAGTAACTTTATTGACCTGGACATCAGTTGTCTGAGCCGAAAGAATTGTTGCAACTAAAAGCTCAAAAGTTGTTGAGAAATCGAGTGAAGTCCTAGGATCTGGATAATGCTTGGAAAAGAGCTTTATCAGTTCTTCTATTTTTTCTTTATAGCTTATCTTTTCTCTGTTTTTTAGGTTTGCCAAATGAAAAATACCTCCTGAATATTAATATTTTCTGTAAAATCATAACTGGACTTGAACTTATAAAAATGATAAGATTATTTAAGAGAAAAATCAAGTAAGTAGTTTATAAATTAAAAAATAATCAAATTTTTAATAACTGAGGTGAAATCATGAAATATAATATTGGTATAGACATTGATGGTGTACTCACACATGAAGGTGAGCGTGAAAACAGCATCTGGCTGCAAAAAATGAATGAATT
>JASMTR010000079.1:0-14664 GCA_041694175.1 Bacteroidales bacterium | reverse complement strand
TGGTTGGAAACTTTGTTTTATACAACTTTTGCGCATTTCCAATTTTCTCTTTACTTAAATAAAAAGTTATTGGTTTGTCTGGTAAATCAAACGTTATGATATTGAAATAAAGTTCCTGACTCATAATACTTGGGTTTATTAATTCTACTTCTTGCTCAATCTATTAATTTTTTGTTCTACAATTTTGAGGATTTCCGTACTGTTCTTTTCATCTTTTAACATAAAGACAATTTTATCTGCCATCCAGAATTGAAGCAATTCATTTTTATTTTGTTTTAATACTTTGGCTAATGCTTCAGCTTGTTCTTTACGAGCCATACGAGTGCCACGTTCAATTTTACTTAATAATGCGGTATCTATATTCATTTGAGAAGCAACTTCTCTTAATAATAATTGCTTTTCTTCTCGTATTTCTCTGATGTATTCTCCAAACGTCATTTTGGGGATATCTTGACTTGTCAATATTTGTCTAATGTAAGAAAAAGAAAATAAGAACTAACAAAAAGATATTAACAATTATAAACAGGAAATGAGGAAGTTAAGGATTTGAGGATATAAAGTATTTTTATAAATCCTCGTTTCCTTAAAATCCTCAAAATCCTTATTGTGCTTTTGTGGGATTTGTATAATTGTTATGTGCTTCCCTATGTATTAGACCAGCATCAACAAATTTAGTAATATAGCCTTCTGCTGTTTTATGAGGAATCTTGTTTTTGTCGGCTATATTTAGGTAATCTTGTCTTGTAAATTGATAAGGTAGTGCTTCTAAAAAACGTTCTTTACGATTAGCTCTTTTTACTTCTTTTTGTTCAATAGGCAAATCGTTAAACACCTTACTACTGTGCTTTACTAATACGCTTATCATTTCTAACGTATTATCAAAATCTACATCCTCACAATATCTTACTTGGTTTACATCCCCATCTTCCATAATGCGAAATATCGAAAACAACATTATAATTCTAAATGCAATTAACCCCAAACGTCTAACGGTTGCTATATAGTCATCGGGTTGAAGATTGAGGTATTTGGTTTGAAGCTTTTCAAAAAACACATTAAATTTTTGTTGTTGCTCTGTTGTTAGTCTTACTTCAATATCAGGATTGTTTTTTAGGGTTTTGTATAACTCAAAAAAATCTTTTCCTAATTGGTCGTAATATTCATCTAAACCATTGGTTGTATCGGTTTGAAAAACGTTCTTCCAAGTAGGTTTGATATTCATATAATAAAACATAAATCGACTAAACAAGCCATTTTCAGCACTTGGAACCAATGCTTGAATTTGTTTTGGTGTACCAGATAACACCGTTGACAAACAAGGTTTTTCAATATCTACATATTCTCTATCGGTTCTACGATAATAACTAATGGTTTCGTGGTGGAAAGCTTTACGAAAACCATCGGAATAATTACCATAATCACTTTTAAAGGCTTGTGCTAATGTATCACCTTCGGTTTCAAAAATTAACCCTCTACCTTCATTATCCGATATTAATTGATAAACACCTGTTACACTATTGTTAGCCGGAATAAACAACATTCTTTCAGGTGGTTTACTCGGTTTTTCCATAGTTTCACTTTTGCCCTTATTCATATTATAAGTAGCCATTTCAACCTGATGCTGTTGTTTTAGGGTTTTGGATTGTTCGCGTTTTTGTTTGTGAACAGGATTTACCAAATTTTTAATTTGGTTTAATCTCCCTTTTCCTGCTGAAGCAGGTGCAGTAACAAATAAATACAAGTTGCTAAACACTTTCCGTTGGTCGTACACACCAAACAATTTAGGAAAACAAGCACTAAATGCTGTTAATGCACCCAACAACAAAATATCACGTTCTTCATTACTGCTTGATGGTTTTACTACTTGTTGCAAAAATGTTGGGATGTTGTTGTAAACTGTTGTTGGTATTGTTGGCAACGGTTGTTTTTCTTCCTCTGGATGTTGCGATACTTCAACAACTTGTTGTTGCTGTTTTGGTTTAATACCAACTTGATGCAAATGGTGGTATAAGGTTGCTATGCTTATACCGTGTCCTTTTGCTTGTAAGCATTTATTATACTGTTCGTCGCATTCTTTATGGTCGTAACCTGAATAATTTCTGCTAATTCTATGGTAGTAATCACGTCCAGCTTCACCGTATTCCTCTGAAATAGCAAAACCAATATCACGCCACTTTTCATAAGTATCAGTAATATCGATACCTGATTGTTCTAAAGCGTTGATATATGTTTCAATATCATTTGCAACAACCGTTGTCGGTTTGTTGTTGATTGGTTTTTTAGGTACTTCTTTTTGCTCTGGAACAGCTAACCAATCTTTCGGGTTGAATATTTTTGTCATAGCTTTTGATGTCTTTTATGTAGGTATGCCAATGGATCGTGGGATAAAAAACACGCTCTGGAAATGTCTTTACCCGATTGGTCTACCTCAATGTTATATGTATGCTCTATATAATTGGCCACCGCAATAAAATATTCATTGTGTGACACTTTAGATAAATCAATTCTAATTATCCATTTTAAGCCTTCTCCTGAAGGTGATGTAAACAACATTTCGGTTTCGAAATATTCATCGTTTAATAATTGTTGTTTTAGTTCTTCAAGATTTTCTAAATGGTCAAAATCGATTGTCAATAATGATGAATGCTCAATTAAGCTATCATCATTTCGTTTAGAAAACACACCTGAAAATGTTACATAATCAAAATGATTTGCTTTAAATTTCCGTGCTTCTTTAGGGTTTTTAATCGCTCTAAATTGCTCTGTGATACTTTTATACTTATCGCTTGTAATACGCTCAAATATTTGGTGTAATCTTACTTTTTCAGTTGGAAAAACATTTCTAATTGGTGCTTTATAAAAACTGCTGTAAGCATACCAAGTATCATCGGGTTCATCTAACCAGGATAATTCATCTTCTTTTTTAACTTCAAAGTTTAGATTCATTACCTCATTAATTTTAAGTAGCAATTCTTCTTCTTCGATAAGTTTAAAATGATAGGATGCAAAATCGAACACGTCGCCTTTAAAATCGGTTAATTCTGTATCGTAATGCACCGCTTTATTGTCTAAAACATTAATTTGTAATGTTGATTTACCTCCGTTAAAAGGATTGCGGGTTACCCCACAGTCCCTTCCTTTTAAGGAAAGGACTGTTGTTTTAGGATAATACTGCCTTAATACATACGCATAGATATTTAAACCGTAATGCGTTTTCTTCAAGATATTTTCTCTACTTATTACCATCGCATTTAAAATTTGGGTTGTAATAATTGCTCTGTAATAATTCCTCTATATCTGATACCTTGTAATAAAATTTACCTTGTATCTTGCTATATGGAAGCGTACCATTTGAACGGAACGTTTGTAGTGTGCGTTGGCTAATATGTAGCGTTTGCATTACGTCCTGATTGTCAATCCACGTATCTTTTAAGCATTCTGCTCTCGATGCTCTTATTAATTCGATACGTGCTTTTAAATCCTTAATCTCTTGTGAGAGTGCCAAGAGTAAATCGATTATTTCAGTCATAACTTTACCTTTCCTTTTTTGATTAGGTAATCGGCAGCTTGCTGTTCGATTTCATCTTGGGAATCCATACGGTTACGTAGTAACCATTGGTCTAACTCCTGACGTTGGAAATAGATTTTTTTTCCATTCGGTTTATAATGTGGAATGGCTCCCGTACTTGTAAGTTTATACAAGTGCGATTGTGATAGTTCTAAATACTTGCAAGTTTCATTGAAGTTCAATACTTGCTTTTGCAACGTTTGTTGTTCTATTAACAACTTTTCGATGCTTTCTAAACGTTCTATAATTTTAACGTCCATCTTTTTATAATTTTAATTTAAAAATGGACTTCTGCGCAAAAGTCATCCTTGATTGTCAAGGACATAGCAAATATGGAAAAAGGTGTTTGGTATAATAGAAAAGAGAAAAAATGGTATTATTAAACCATTGTAAAACAATAAGTTATATTGTTTTTGGTATTATCTATTTGGTATTTAGTAGAGAAAATACCACTTTATAAAAATGAAGATTTATTTGATTTGGTCAAGCCAAAAATTAGCATCAACTAATTTTTGATAGGCTCTTTTTTCAGTACCTAAAAATCTACGGTATTCTTTACCTGCATTACTACTTGGTCCATATCGATAAGCAAAGAATTTATAAATGTGTTTAGGCTCAATTTTTTTAGATGGTTTACTTTCAAAAAATATTCTTTCATTAAAATATTTAGTTTCTGTTAACTTAACCATAAAAGCTGCAAGTAAGATTTTATTACCTCTATCCTTTATGAAGTTATATTCATCATCTATAATGCCTTTTTCATTTAACAGCTCCTCTAATTTTGCAAATTCTCTTTGTTTAATCTTATTAATAAGTTCGTTATAGGATAAGACATCATTGTTTTCCTCTCTAAAATCACCTTGTATAGCGTTGAAAATTGAACTTTGTTTTACTTTTTTCCTGACCGTTTTTATTTCTGCACCGGAATAGGATTTTACAATTAACTCTTGAGGTGGTTCTTCATTAAAAAATACTTCGTGTAGTTCTTCGATAGTATAAATTTCTGTATCACTTAAATCTGAAAATCGGTCTTGAAGTTCCATAAAAAGCATCATCGCATTAGCTTTTAAAAATGAAATGATATAGGCTTCATCTGATTTGTCATTATTAATAGGCTTTAAATACAAACTTTCATCAAGATCATTTTCAGAAATGTAATTGCTAATCTGGGTTAAATAATTTGTAATTCGGTTAGATTCTTTGTCATAGAGAAAAGACAAATGACCAGGTGTTGAATTTGCTTCAAGGGTGTCATTAATAGCATTAAACTTTTTGATATAATCATTTTCAATTAGTTTAAAGTAATATTTACGCTTGTTTGAATATGCTTTTTTAAAGTCGATTTCATAATTAGGCGTTGTATTGAGGTATTGCTTTTTAAAGCCTTTTAAAAGCTCTTTAAATTGGTTTTCGGTTCTTTTATCATCAGTAACCTTTTCCACATACAGTAAGTCGATAAATAGGTCTTTAGCCATTATAAATCCAATTTAATTTTATTAGCAGCTTCTTTCTTTTTATCATCAATAACTTTTGCATAAATCTGCGTAGTTCTCAATTCCTTATGACCTAATAACTTGGAAACAGTATAAATATCTGTTCCTAAAGTTAATTGTAAAGTTGCATAGGTATGTCGAGCACAATGGAACGTGATATTTTTTGTTATTCCTGCATTAAGCATCCATTGTTGTAACTTTAAATTTGACCAAGCACTATAATGTAAACCTTGAAAAACTTTTTCTTCGGGTTTACCTTTATCTCCTAATAATTCTGCTGCTTGGTCTGAAATAGGTAAAGTTTCAACCCCTTTTGTTTTCTTTTGTCTGAAACGAATATAATATCCCATTTCTTTAGAATGTTGAATTTCTGACCAAATCAGTTTTTCAATATCTGACCAACGTAACCCAGTAAGCGCAGAAAATATAAAAGCACTTTTTAAAAGTGGTAACTCGCATTCTGTATTGACTACTTTTTGTAATTCATCAAGAGTTAAAAATTCTCGTTGAGGTTCACCTTGTTTAAAATACTCAACACCATTTGCTGGGTTTATTCTTAAAATACCATCCTTAACAGCTTGTTTTAATGCAGCGTTGAATTTTCCATAATAAGAATATTTAGAGTTTTGAGATAATTTTTTACCTGCTCTTGCCATTGCATCCTTATCTAAATACTCTTTAAAGCGTACTACGAAATCCTTATCAATATCTTGAAAACTTACGTCTGTTGGACAAAACGTTTTTAGATGTTTTAGCATACTGTTCCAATTACCATAATTACCAGAGCTTGTATTCTTTTTCTCTGCTAATGCTGTTACATAAGTAATAAAACTCCCTTTTAATTTCTCAATATCTTGGAACCCATAAATACCGTTTTGAATTTCAATTTGTCGTTGAGCACAAATAGTTTCCGCTAATTGTTTGGTTTTCTTGTTAACCTCTCTTTCGGTTTTAGTTTTAGGGTTAGGTGTAAGGTATAAACGCAAATATTCCGTTTTACGTTTGCCTTTATGATAGTAATCTAAATACAAACTTATTTTGTCATTCTTCTTGCGTTGTCTTAATGTTACTTTCATAGGATGCTAATTAAAAAGGTTTTCTATTTGCCATCTGGCTACAATACGTTTTCTTCCGAAAGGAACAGCTTTTAAGCGTCCTTGTTGAATCATTCTTTGAATGGTCCATCTACTAACACCAATTAATTGAGAAGCTTCTGTAACACTTAAAAAATCTTTATTGTTTACAGCATTAGGATTCTGAACCTCAACAACTTCATTCTTTTGCTTCATATCAGCATTAAGAGTTGCTTGGATTTTTTCTTTACGCTTTCTGGCCTTATAGGCTTTTTTAGCGCAAGAGTTACCACAATATTGAGTTACTGTTGTTCGTGCTGTAAACGCATTACCGCAATGTTTACAAGTTTTTGGGATGTATAAATTACTGCTCATAAATGGTGCTTTATGTAGCGTTATGGTGCAACGTGGGGCAATATGGTGCATCATTTCGCCATTATTTTTGCCAACAGATTCGGGCAACAAATCCGTATAATGGGCAACATATATGAAACAAATATAGTTAAAAAAGGGCAATTAGGCAACAAAAAAGAATATGTAAACCACTGAAAAACAAGTAAGAACTAATAAAAAGAAGCTTAATTACTTCCCGATACAAAAATTTCCGAAAATATTCCCCAACAATTCATCGTTAGTGACTTCCCCGGTGATTTCTCCGAAGTGATATAAAGCTTGCCGAATGTCTATAGCGAGTAAATCTCCGGTCAAACCAGCGTTTAAACCATCTAGAACACGATTCATTTCTTCGAGAGCACTTTGAAGACTATTGTAATGGCGAGAGTTGGTGATGATGGTATCTTGATTATGTAATCGACCTGTATCGACAAAACTCACCAGTTCATCTTTAAGTTCTTCAATGCCGTTTTTAGTTTTAGCAGAAATAAACGCCACTTCAGAAAGCTCTTGTTTGATAAAACCTTGGGTTTCTTTGTTAACATTATCTGCTTTATTGGCTAAAATCAATAAGGGTTTGTTAGGGAATCGGGTTTTAATTTTGTCAATTTCCTTAACAATATGTTTAAGATGAGATTGATTTTTTTCTACCAAAGACGCATCAAACAGTTTAATGACGATTTGAGATTGTTCTATTTTTTCAAAAGTTTTTTTGATGCCGAGGCCTTCTATCTCATCTTTGGTGTCGCGAATACCTGCTGTATCGATAAACCGAAATCCAATGCCTTTAATTGCCAATTCATCTTCAATGGTATCTCGAGTTGTTCCAGCAATATTTGAAACAATAGCACGCTCTTCATTGAGCAAAGCATTGAGCAAAGTTGACTTGCCTACATTAGGTTCGCCGACAATGGCCACAGGAATGCCTTTTTTAATAACGTTTCCAATGGCGTAAGAATCGATAAGATTTTTTAAAGTGCTTTGGATTTCAGTGACTAAATTTTGAAATTGCTCCCGATTGGCAAATTCTACATCTTCTTCGGAAAAATCGAGTTCTAATTCAATCAAAGAAGCAAAATCTAACAATTGTTGTCGCAAGTCTTTCAGTTGATTTGCAAATCCGCCACGCATTTGTTGCATAGCAATTTGGTGTGAAGCTTCATTATCACTCGCAATTAAATCGGCTACAGCTTCGGCTTGGCTTAAATCCATTTTACCATTGAGAAAAGCCCGCATCGTAAATTCACCAGGCTTAGCCGTACGGCAAGCTTTGCGGTTGAGCAACTGTAAAATTTGTTGTTGAATAAACGAACTGCCATGACAAGAGATTTCAACGCTTGGTTCTCCGGTGTAAGATCTTTTACCTTTAAACACACTGACCAATACTTCATCTATAATTTTTTGATCATCAACAACATTGCCGAGTTGCAAGGTATGCGAATCTTGCTGCTTTAAGGTTTTACCACTTTTAGATTTAAAAATAGCATCTACAATTTCTATGGATTTTGGCCCAGAAACCCGTATTATAGCAATAGCTCCAGACCCTGAAGGTGTAGCGAGTGCAACAATGGTTTCGTTTAAAAGCATAATTAATTTTTACTTTACAAAAGTAATTGATATTCTACAGAAAATAGATATTGATTTCAATATTGTAACAAATCCATATAGCGAGCGTCATATTTAGAAACACATTATAATATGGAAGTCATTAATAAAACCAAAAGACAAGATAACCAACTCATAGTTATAACTCATCTCAGTCAGCTCTTACCTTTATCACAGGCTTTGGGGGTTTAATTGCACCTCTAATTATTTGGGCAACGCAGAAAAATGATGTCAATGGCATAGACGAACACGGAAAAACTATCATTAACTTTCAACTCAGCCTAATCATTTTAGCCATTGTTTGTATTCCTTTAGCATTTATTGTTGTTGGAATTATAGGTTGGGTGATTTTGGGTATTTCAGCAATAGTCATGCCTATTGTCAATGCTATCAATGCATCCAATAATGCACCTATTCACTATCCGTTGAGTTTTCATTTTTTAAATTAAACCTTTTACATTTAAAGCTTCCCCATTTTTTTTAAAACAAAAAGCAAAATGATAGGTATAGTTAGTAAAACTACCATCAAAAAATGCTCAGTTAACACCCACGGTTTCAGCAGTATTGTGATAAAAAAACCGCCCATAGCTCCTCCAAAATGTGCATCGTGACCGATATTGTCTCGCCCGTGTTTCATAGCCCAAATAGAATATAACAAATAGCCTATACCAAAGACATACGCAGGCAAAGGGATAATAAAAAATAAACCCAACATCATATCTGGTCTTAATAATATAGAAGCATATAAAATCCCTACTACCGCCCCACTAGCGCCAACCGCTGTATATTGAGGTTCGTCTTTATGAAAATAAAGTGAAAGTATATTTCCTAATAGCAAGCTGCCAAAATAAACACCAAAAAACCCACTTACTCCTAAGTAAACAATAACAGAGTTGGCAAAAAAATACAAGGTCAACATATTCACAAACAAATGCATTGGGTTGATATGTAAAAAAGCAGACGTTAAAACCCGTAAACGCTCACCTTGCTTAATAGCACCAATTTTAAAACAATATTTATGAAAAAAGGAATGATCGTTAAAGCCTTTATAGGATATTAAAACATTGGCTATGATGATAAAAATGGTGACCGTTGAAATATCTTGCATACACGTAAATCTTCAAAATGTCAAATATACATATCTTTGTAGCAAAATAAAGTCTTGACCAAATTCATTTACAGCATTCTATACATAATATTTAAGGCTATATCCTTATTGCCTTTTAAGCTTATTTACATCATTTCAGATGTCTTTTACCTTCTTGCATACTACGGCATTGGATATAGAAAAAAAGTAGTGTTCGGAAATTTAAAACTTGTATTTCCTGAATATGACAAATCACATCGAAACAAAATCGCTAAGGCTTATTACAATCATTTATGTGATGTGTTTCTTGAAACGATTAAACTTTTAAGTATTTCTAAAAATGAAATTTTAGAACGTTTCAAAATCAAAAATCCTGAATTAATTAAAGAACTTGAAGCTGAAAATAAATCAATTATTTTTCTGTATGCCCATTATACTGCCTTTGAATATTCTGCAGCATTTACTTTATACAATCTCAAATTTAAAGGTTATGGGGTTTACAAACGTATTAGAAATAAAGCCTTTGATCAATTATTAAAAAAAATTAGAAGTCGGTTTGGTGTTGAAATGATTGAAAAAAATGATGTGCCTAAAACCATGATGATAAATCAAGCTAAAAACCAAAAAGCAATATATGGTATGATTGCTGATCAATCGCCTAAAGCAAAAAATATTAAGCATTGGACAAATTTTTTAGGTATAGATACTCCCGTTTTTGTGGGTGCTGAAGTTTTAGCTAAACGATTAGACCTCAGTGTTTGCTATATGAAAATTGAAAAAGTGAAACGCGGATTTTACGAAGTTGAATTAATACCATTGACCACTAATGCCAAAGAAGTAAACGATTATGAGATTACTGATATCTATTTCAAACACTTAGAAAAACAAATTTTAAAACAACCTGAATATTATTTTTGGTCTCACAAACGCTGGAAGCATCAAAAACCTTAAAAACCTTAGTTTTTAATAATTATACGCTCAGAACCTTTCAACCCAACCACAAAACAACCTGTTATACCTTTTGATTTAAGTGTATTTTTATGAGATTCAGCCTCTGAACGAGAAGAGAAAACACCTGAAAAATAGCGTGTATAATCATCTGCAAATTTGAAACTATATTCTCCACTGACATTTGGAATATCAATAACCTTTGAACTTAAGGATGCGGCAATTTGAACAGTAAACACCTTCGGACTAGCTGATGAAAAATCATAAACTTGTTTTGATGTCGTGTTTGACACTGATGGTTTTATACTAACTGTTGTTTTATTGTTTGCTGCTCTTTCTTGAATCTGCGCATTTATACTGGCTCGCATTTCTGCTGGGGTTTCATTTTCATTTAAAATGATGAATTCAGAGCGACGATTTAAACCGTGTTCTTCTTCTGAACAATCAACTCCATTACTACATCTGTTAATTAATTGGCTCTCGCCATAGCCTTTTCCAGTAAGCCTATTTGAGTTAACACCTTGATTAATTAAGTAATTAACTGTTGATTCTGCCCGTTCTTGTGATAATACCATATTATAGTTATCACCAGCACGACTATCTGTGTGTGAGCGAATATCTATTTTCATAGTTGGATACTGTTTCATTAGTGTAGCTATTTTTTGAAGCTCAACACTAGCTTGAGATGTAATATTTGATTTGTCCAACTCAAAATAAATAGGATCTAATTGAAGGATTTTTCTTAGGTCATCACCTTTTTCAACTTTCTTAACACCAAGATTTTCACCAACTTCCATAAACACAACATCTTTAAAGTCTTTTTCATACTTATTAGTTGTTTTAAATGGTTTTTCAGTTGTTTTATACCCATCCTTTTCAATTCTTACTATATATCTTTTATTACATTCAACATCAAAATCATATTCGCCATTGATGTCTGATTTTGTAATTGAAATTTGATTTAAATCAGCGTCAAATAACTTTACTGTAACCGTAGGAATTGGTTCATTGGTATCTTTATCTCTAACCGTACCTGAGAGGTATTGTTTACATTTTGTTATTAATTCTTCATTTTGAATAAATCTAAAAATATCATCTTGTTTAGCGTCTTCATTTCTATTTGTAGCAAAAAAACCAATTTTACTTTTTGCATCAATAATAAAACTTATGTCATCTTTAGTACTATTTATAGGTCGACCGACATTTAATGGATCGCCAAAACTTTTATCGGCTTTTAGTTCACTTACAAAGACATCGTAACCCCCTAAGCCTGGATGACCATTTGAGGAGAAAAACAGTAAACTATCACTACTGATATACGGAAAGCTTTCACGTCCCTGCGTGTTTATTTTAGAACCCAAATTAATAGGCTCTCCAAAACTGTCATCATCATTAATATTGACTACAAATATATCAGACTTGCCTTTTGTGCCAGGCATATTTGAAGCAAAATAAAGCTTATCTTCATCTGGACTTAAAGCAGGATGTGCTGATGAATAATCATCACTATTAAAAGGTAATTCCTCAGGCGTTTGCCACTCTCCATTTTTGTTTTTTTTCGCTCTGTAAATTTTAAGAAAGTTAATCCCTGACTTACTCTTTTTATATTTATTATCAGAGAAATTGTTTCTTGTAAAGTAAATTGTATTCCCGTCTGATGTAATTACTGCTGAAGCTTCGTGAAACTTTGAATTTATAATATCACTTAAAGGTTTTGGTTGAGATACTGGTGTAAACTGTTCATCAACTTCAACTTCATAAAGGTCTAAAAAAGGTTGATTATTCCATTCATGAATGCGTTGTGTGGCATCAGCTCGTTTTCTATTTGATGCAAAAATAAGTTTACCTTCTGCGAATTTTGGTGCAAAATCAGATAATTCTGAATTAATAGAGATGGTATCTGTAGTAAATTTACCAGATTGTAGTTCGATTAACTTTAAGTAGTCTTGCTGCTCATCTATAACAATGTTTACATCTGTTTGCGAAATAGAATCGTATTTTTTCATGATTTTAGAGGCTTCAACATATCGCTCTACGCCTCTTAAAGATTGTGAAAATCTAAATAAATAATCTGCATCGAGCGAATTTGTCAAATCGTAGAGCTTTTGATACCATTTGGCAGCATTTTCTAAATCGTTATTGAAATAGTATGAGTCTCCTAATTTCTTAAAGAGATTTTCTGATTC
Source organism: Bacteroidales bacterium (assembly GCA_041694175.1). Lineage (GTDB taxonomy): Bacteria > Bacteroidota > Bacteroidia > Flavobacteriales > Flavobacteriaceae > Psychroflexus. Next base: position 2,311 of record JASMTR010000079.1, on the reverse strand, counting down.
GTATCCTGCTTCTGCAACTTCTAAATAGATTTGTTGCGCATCGATGTAAGCAAAATTTTCAAATTTCTTGTTGGCCTCATTAAGCTTATCAATTTGTGAAAAGCCCAAATATGGCAACAAAGCAAAAAGTAATAGGATGTAGTAATTTGTTTTCATAATCTAGAAAAATCTAGGGGTATACATTTTCTTATATCTTTTAAATAGTTCATATCTAAAAAATATTTCAAAACTTCCGTCGTTAAAGGTAACTAATTCTGATGTATCTCTATCATAGGAGAAACCGACTAAAAATGCATCAGATATTTGATATGTTGATAACACGCTAAATGCAGATGATAAACGGTAAGCTCCACCTAATGAAAATTTATCATTGATTAAAAAATTGGCTGATAAATCTACACGAATTGGTGCTCCACTCACAACTCTAGTTAGTATTGAAGGCTTAAGCTTAACATTGTTATTTATATCAAAAACATAGCCAGCAGTTAAATAATAATGCAGTCTCTCTCTAGCTACAGATGTCGCACCTTGGTCACTGTCATAATATTCTGTTCTTAAAAGTTTTGGCACACTTAAACTCAGGTAATAGATGTCGTTATAAAGCATAGCGCCAAGACCTACTTGTGGGGAAAGTCTAGTTTCAACATCGTTTTGAAAATTCGGATCTGTTGGATCAAATATATTCAAATCAGAAAAGTTAATATCAAAAATATCTGCTCCGGCACTAACCCCTAAGCTTAAACTTGTAAATCTATCAATTGGTAAAATGTAACTGTAGTTTCCATTAAAACGGGTTGTTGTAGCGGGGCCAATTTTATCGTGAACAATATTGAGACCGAGCCCCATTTGTCCATCTCTAATTGGTGAATGCACACTTAAGGTTTGTGTTTCAGGAGCGCCATCAATACCTAACCATTGAGACCTGTGTAAAAGACTTGCGCTTAAAACATTTCTCGTACCAGCATAAGCGGGATTTATAGTCATTGTGTTAAACATATATTGTGTAAAACTAGGATCTTGCTGAGCTATTGACTTGAAGCTCAAAAAAAGCAAGATCATAAGAAATCCTATATGTTTTATGACTGTAATGTGCATTTTAATTAATATATAAATAACCTTGTCGTTTAGTTGTTCTACCGTCTACATCAGTATAATTTAAAATATAAAAATAAGTTCCTGAAGGTAATTTCTGACTTTTTCGAATTGTAATTCTTCCATCACTAAACCCTCTAAAAAGATTATCATTGCTACCATAATCACGGGTTTCATAAACCCTAACTCCATTTCTATTAAATATTTCTATACTATTAGTTTCAAATTGCTCCAGCCCATCTATTCTTAAAAAGTCATTTCGACCATCCCCGTTTGGAGATACAGCATTATAAACAATAACATCCCTCTCTGTAAAGAAACCATCAATTTCATTAAATACTTCATTAGGATTTAGAGTAGTTAAAGTAGGGTTAGTGCCTTCGGTTTGAATTGCATTTTCAGGAAAATCAGGGTCTGTGATGTCAATCAAACTAATAATATCACCAGAATTTACAACAGCTGACCAGTCACCGTTTGCATCAGTATCCACAATTTGCATAAAGCCTGTATCATCTTCTATCTCAACAGACACAAATGGAATACCTGGTTCACCAATATCCTGAGTACCATTATTATTTTCATCTGAATACAATGTGCCCGTAAGTGTTGATAACTGATTTTCATCTATAAAATACCCATCGTTTTCACTGAAAGTCGTGACGTTGGGAATCACTGTGGTTTGTGTTGGATCTGTCCCCTCCGTTTGAACAGCACCAACTGGATAATCTGGATCTGACTCATCAATATCACTTTCTGTGTTTCCTGTTGGTACAACAACTGACCAATCGCCGTTAACGTCTGTACTAACAATTTGCGTTGTATTTTGGCTGTCAGTTATTAGGATATCCATATCTGGTAAATCAGCTTCAAGTCCATCTTGAGTGCCATTGCCATTATCATCTAGATATAAATGGCCTGTTAGTGTGCCTGTTTCATTCGAATCTGGAATGAAGTAACCATCATTTTCACTAAATGTTATCACATTTGGAGTCACCGTTGTAGTAGTTGGATCTGTCCCTTCCGTTTGAATTGCTCCCACTGGAAAATCTGGGTCAGACTCATCTATATCACTTTGGGTATTTCCTGTTGGCACTACAACTGACCAATCACCATTAATATCTGTACTTACAGTTTGAGTATTGTTCTGACTGTCTGTAATCAGAACATCAAGGTTAGCTATGTCTGCTTCTCCAGCATCTTGAGTGGCATTACCATTGTC
>JASMTR010000078.1:0-20745 GCA_041694175.1 Bacteroidales bacterium | reverse complement strand
TCTCATATTGAGGTTCCATTATACATTGGAAGTGAACAAATAAAATCAGGAAATACTAAACCTATTAATCCACCGCACGACCATCAACATAAAGTTGGTGTGTATCATAACGCCGAGAGAAAACATGTTGAACAAGCTATTAACGAAGCCTTAAAAGCTAAAAAAGCTTGGGCAGATTTACCTTGGGAACAACGTGCAGCAGTCTTTCTCAAAGCAGCAGATTTAATTTCAGGACCTTATCGTCAAAAGCTCAATGCAGCGACTATGATTGGGCAAGGCAAAAATATTTTTCAAGCTGAAATAGATTCTGCTTGTGAGATTGCAGATTTTTTGAGATTTAATGTGGAATATATGAGTCAAATTTTTGAGGAACAACCAGAATCTGATTCAGAAGCTTGGAATCGTGTTGAACATCGACCACTAGAAGGCTTTGTGTACGCCATAACGCCATTTAATTTTACCGCCATAGCAGGTAATTTACCAACCAGTGCAGCTTTAATGGGCAATGTCACGGTTTGGAAACCTAGTGATAGCCAAATATTTTCTGCTAATGTTTTGATGGAAGTCTTTCAAGAAGCAGGTATTCCTGACGGCGTTGTCAATATGATTATTGGTGACCCTGAAATGATTACAAATACTGTATTGGCTCATGAAGAATTTTCTGGTATTCACTTCACTGGTAGCACTAATGTGTTTAAAGGCATTTGGTCTAAGATTGGTCAAAACATTCACAACTATAAATATTACCCAAGAATTGTAGGTGAAACAGGTGGTAAAGATTTTATTGTGGCTCACAAATCTGCACCTCCAAAAGTTGTTTCAACAGCGTTGGCAAGAGGCGCGTTTGAGTTTCAAGGCCAAAAATGTAGTGCTGCTTCAAGAGCTTATATTTCAAAGAGCATTTGGCCAGAAGTTAAAAAGCTACTGATTGAAGATGTTGAGTCTTTTAAAATTGGCCCACCTGATGATATGAAAAACTTTATCAATGCGGTAATTCACGAAGGCTCTTTTGATAAATTAGCAAAATATATCGATCAAGCCAAAAATAGTGATGAGGCTGAAATTATAGTCGGTGGTAATTACGATAAATCTAAAGGTTGGTTTATTAATCCTACGGTGATTGAAACTACTAATCCTAAATACGAAACCATGGAAACTGAATTGTTTGGTCCCGTATTAACTGTTTATGTTTACGATGATGACAAGTTTGAAGAAACTTTAGATTTAGTAGATAGTACAAGTATTTATGCTTTAACGGGTTCTATTATTTCAACAGACCGTTATGCGGCAGCTTTAGCGACTAAAAAATTAGAAAATTGTGCAGGTAACTTTTATATAAACGATAAATGTACTGGCGCGGTAGTTGGTAGACAGCCATTTGGTGGTGCGCGTTCAAGCGGAACCAACGACAAAGCAGGGTCTAAACTGAATTTGCTCAGATGGACATCTCCACGATTAATTAAAGAAACATTTGTGCCAGCAACGGACTATAGATATCCGTTTATGGAATAAAATCACAATCAATTTTTATGCCCTATAAAATTAAACAATTTTGTAGGGCTTTTAATTTGTGCTATAATATGAAAAGGTTTTCCTGATTAATATTATAAAGGAGAAGCATGTCTTAATCTACAATTTACTTATCCGCAAACTATTCGGGTAGGTTTTCTAGTATCGTCTATATTATTTTCGTCAGATATAAATTTTAAAGTTTTTGTTTTGGCCGTAAGGTAAAGAGACATCGCATCTAAAATATCATCAGGTTTTACCTCTTTGCGTTTGTAACAGTTTAAAAAATCTTCATAAATAATCTTTAAGGCTTTATCTAAGTCAAAAAGTAAGTTTTGACGTTCAGTAATTCCCTTTTTATCGTGTTTTGAATATTTTAAGTCTTTGTTATTGTTAAGACTTTTAAAGCAGAGCTCAGGGTGAGCTTCGTAAACTTTTAGGTTTTGAGGTTTTTTAGAATACCACTCGTCAACCACCTTAATTTTTGAACCGATATTATAGGCTTGAATGGAGATTCCTTTTCCTGTAATTTTTCGGTTAACCTCTAAAGCATCTTGGTAGGTTTCAGCGTATAACGCTTCACGACACGGTGGTGAAAAAATACTGGACTTACGCTTGTTGAGATAAGTCCGCGCCTTAGCATCTACGCTGCGGTTAAAATGTTTTGAGGATAATCCGATGGGTATATCAATCAGCATAAGTTTTATTTGCGGGCAGACTTTGGTCAAGTCTTCTATGCTTTTAAAGCAACCCCAAGTAAGCTCATTATCAATAAGACCAATTCCACACCAACCTATTTTGCAAGCGTCAAGACCAATAATATTTGTCATGTCAAATTTAAAAAAAAACAAAATGCTAATTAAAGTTATTTAGGAGTTGCCAAATAATTACTTAAATTTGAAATAAAAATATGAAAAATATAATCATTTTATTAGCTACGGTAGGATTAATCTCTTGCTCATCGACCAAAGTTTTCATGGACTATGATAAAGATGCCGATTTAAAAAGCTACAAAACATACAATTATTTTTTGTCTGAAAACACAGGATTGAGTGAATTAGATGAAAAACGTGTTATTGAAGCCGTAGATTCTTTGCTTCCACAAAAAGGATTCACTCAAAAAACTATCCCTGATTTCAATGTCAACTTTTATGCAGAAACTTATACTGTAAACAGTCAGAGTAGTATCGGCGTTGGTCTTGGCGGTGGCGGTGGTAGAGTAGGTGGTGGTGTTTCTGGTGGTATTCCTATCAATACCTCAAAAGACATGATAGCTTTAACCATTGAGTTTGTTGATGCTTTAAATAAAGAATTGTTTTGGCAAGCCGTGGTTGAAACACGACTTAAATTGAAGCAAAATCCTATAGAAAGACAAGCCTTCTTTAATATGTTGGTTCAAAAGGCCTTAGAGAAATATCCGCCACAACCAAAAAAATCAAAAAAGAAGAAAAAGTAAAATTTAAAACGTCGATTTAAATTGCTTTAAAAAACGCAAATCGTTTTCGTAAAACATACGAATATCACCAATTTGATAAAGCAACATCGCTATGCGTTCAATGCCCATACCAAAAGCAAAACCCGTATATTCTTTTGGGTCAATTTTGCAATTTTTAAGCACATTAGGGTCAACCATTCCACAACCCATAATTTCGAGCCAACCTGTGCCTTTAGTTATTCTATAATCGGTTTCAGTTTCTAGGCCCCAATAAATATCAACTTCCGCACTGGGTTCTGTAAAAGGAAAATAGGAAGGTCTCAACCTGATTTTTGATTTGCCAAACAACTGGGTTGTAAAATAAATCAAAGTTTGTTTCAAATCTTTAAAAGAAACGTCTTTATCAATATACAAGCCTTCTACTTGATGAAAAATACAATGTGAGCGTGCTGATATGTCTTCATTTCTAAATACGCGTCCTGGCGAAATAGTTCGAATAGGCGGTTTGTTGTTTTCCATATAGCGCACCTGTACACTTGAGGTATGGGTTCTCAATAATAAATCTTCAGGATCATTTTGTATAAAAAATGTGTCTTGCATATCTCTAGCTGGATGATGCTCTGGTAGATTTAATGCTGTAAAGTTATGCCAGTCGTCTTCAATTTCTGGGCCTTCAGACACATTAAAGCCAATGTTTGAAAAGACTTCTATAATTTGATTTTTAACAATAGAGATTGGATGACGAGATCCTATTTCACTAGGTTCAGCTGGTCGGGTTAAGTCGCCATATATGCTTTTTTCGTCATCAACTTTTGAGAGCTCGGCTTTAAGTTGCTCCACTTTTTGCGTAGCAGCTTGCTTAAGTTGATTGATGGTTTGGCCAAAAGATTTTTTCTCTTCAGCTGGAACAGATTTGAATTCAGCAAAATACTGGTTTAAAATCCCTTTTTTGCCCAAATATTTAATTCTAAAAGCCTCTACATCATCTAAATTGTCTGTAGCAAATGCTTCTACAGTTTTCAAATGAGATTTTAACTCCTCTATCATAATGGTTCAAATTTTCAGAATTGCAAATTTACAATTATAATTGTTCAAGCTTAGTCGATATAATTTTTTTCTACAAAATATTGTACAATGGCTTCTTTCATCAATACACTTTGTTCACCTGCTTTGAGTGGTGGCAGTTGTTCTAAAACTTTATAATGTGGCCAGCCGTCTTTATCAACAAAGTCAAACTCATAATAACCATAAGGTTCTAATAATCTACAAATGGCAATGTGCATCAAATTGATTTTATCGTCCTTTTTATATTTAGCGTGTACATCTCCTTTTTCTTGTACACCTATTAAATAGATAATAGCGTCTATATCCAGCTCGTCACCTTCTACAAATTGATTAGACAACTTCTTGGTCAACTCTTTCCATTGCGTTTTCAGTTTCTCATCTCTTGCCATAATTATAAGTTAATCAAGTTTTCTCTAAATTTATCAGCGTAATCTCTGATCACTTGTGGTGTAAATTCCTTTTCTTCATTTATTCTGCCAATTAATTTAGCTGAGGTTTTAGTCAAGATGATGTTTTCAGTTGTAGGATGTTTGTCACCACTAAAAATAATCCCAATATTTTTAATGCCTTTATTTTTTAAAAATTCTAAACTCAAGAGTGTGTGATTAATGCTGCCGAGATAATGCCGTGAAACTAATATAATTTTATCGTTTTCTGAAATTAAATCAGCAATTGTATCTTTTGGATTTAATGGGACAAGTAAACCACCGGCACCTTCTATAACCAAAGAATTAGAAGTTTGAGGTCTATTAATTTGATTTAAATTGATTTCATTGCCGTCAATTTCAGCAGCAGCGTGTGGACTCATTGGTGTTTTTAAGGCGTAAGCATTTTTATGATAATTAATGCTTTCATCATTCACCATAGCTTTGACCTTATGCGTATCGGAGTATTCTAAATCGCCAGCTTGAATGGGTTTCCAATAGTCGGCTTTTAATGCTTTTACCACAATGGCTGAAGCTACAGTTTTACCAACGTCTGTACCTATGCCTGTGATGAAATAATATTTTGAGTTTTTAGGCATCATTTATTTTTGAAATTTCAAATTTATAACCCTAAATGTTAAAGCAAAGTTTATTTAAGAATTTATTTTAATCGTTTTCCAAACTAAAATTTACAGGAAGCATTTTAGCAACTTTAGATTCAGCTAAATCACCTATCAAAAGCAAATTTTGAATATCTATATTATTACCGAACTGGTCTACTCTACAGTGTGTCTTTTGAAATTGTAGTGTGCTTAATTCACTTTTGTGCTTTAAAGTGATTTTCGTTGGAATATATTTAGACTTAAATATTTTTATCACACTTGACTTAAGATAGATTAAAAACAGTTCATTTTCTAAAGGTTTTACGCCAAATATTTCTTTAGGATTTTTCAGAAAACTCTTATAACCAACCTGAAATTTAGTTTTATCTAAGTTTTCTTCAATAAGGGATTTGAAAAATTTATTGAGAGAACTTTCATAAATATTTTGTCGCCTTTTTAATTTTTTAGGGTTGATATCTTCAAAGAAAGAAAAGCCTGCATAATAGGATTGTTTTAAATAATGTATGTCTAAGGTTTTAGTTGTGTATTTCACTTGAAAATCTTTCAAATCAAATTTAATCTTGTACCCTAAATAATCATTTTGAATAATTATAGGATTTGTAGATTTGGCATAAAGGGTATTTTCTTCAACTACAAAGTAAACGATAACATCATCTAAATTTAAGATTTTACACTTTCTTGCAGGCCTACCTTTTCCTATAAAATTGGCTTTAAAAACTTCAAGCATTTCTTCTCTGCTAAAAGGTGAAGCGTACAAATCTACGGCATCTAAATTTTCAGGATTTGGCTTAAGTTGATAAGTGCTTTTGAGGTTTTTCAAGTTATTTTCATACAACGTTTCATAACCTAAATAAGTTATAACCAAAATAGGTTCAGAAACATTTTCAGGTTTTTTAATATTAAAAAAGCCGTCCATATTTGTGATGACACCTCGTGTTGTCCCATCAAAATAGACCGTTGCTCCGACCAAGGGTTTATTGTTTTCATCTACGACCTTGGCTTTGAGTTCTTGAGCGAAAGTGTTCAAAGCAGCAATAAACAAGAAAAAGCTTAGAAAAAATATTTTCATCAAATAGACTCCTTTAAGGACTTAATAAAACTAATGATTTCTGCTTTTGTATTAAAACTATGCAAACAAATTCGGATACGTTCTTTGCCTTTTGGCACAGTGGGATGCAAAATAGCTTTGACGCCAAAGCCTTGTTGCTGAAGTTTTTCGGCAAGCTGTTTTGCTTCTTTATTTCCAGATATCAAAAACGATTGAATAGCCGTTTGACTTGGGACAAAATGTGATTCGAGATGATACTTTTTAATCTCTTCGGTAAAATTAGAAATTACAGTTTGTAACTCTTCTTTTTCTTTATTTACTTTTTCAAAATACTGAAGTGAAGCCAAGACTGAAGCTACTTGATGTGGCGACGCAGCTGTGGTGTAAATAAAGGATTTAGAGAAATTTATCAAAAAAGATTTTAATTGTTCTGCGCCTAAAACAAACGCGCCATGGCTTCCTAATGATTTTCCACAAGTGAGAATTCTTGCAAAGATTTTGTCAGTAAAATTAACTGTCAATCCATTAAAATCTTGACCGCAAATGCCAACGGCGTGTGCTTCATCAATGATAAGATGGGCTTGGTGTTGTTCTGCAATTTCTACTAAATTTGTGATGTCTGATGTGTCGCCATCCATAGAAAACACGCTTTCGGTAATGATAAAAATATTTTGAGGTTTTAATCTTTCATTTTGTGTCTCAATTTTATGCTCTAAATCTTTATAATCACAATGTTTGAATTTATAGGATTTTGCATTGGCCATTTTTAAACCATCACGAATGGAGGCATGACAAAGCTCGTCGTAAAACACCACATCTTTTGGTTTTAAAACTGCAGATAATAAACCAATATTAGCATTGTAACCTGAGTTAAAAAATAAAGCTGAATCTGCATTGAATATGTCTCTTGCTTTTTGTTCTACTATATCAAAAATATTGTGGTTTCCACTGAGTAAACGCGAACCTGTAGAACCGATTTTGTCAATTTTATATTCTTTTAAAATAGATAAATACAGTTCATAAATCGAAGAGTTTTTAGCATAGCCTAAATAATCATTTGATAAAAAATCAACTTTAAAATGCCCTAGTTGTAATTCCCTAAAATTGCCCTTGGTTTTTCTATCTTCAAGTAGTTGGGATAAATTTTTGGGTAGCATAAATTAACACTTAATCTTTCTGATTGGTTGATTCTTCAGAAGGCTCTGTTTTGTTTTGATCTTTACTACTCAATTCGTGGGTTTTTTTGTTGTATTGGTCTTTTAGGTCATCAATGTGAGTTTGGTCACAGAGTTTGTTTCCTGTAAAATATCCAGTTCTGCCCAAGAGATGACCGCCAATTGGTGCGGTTAAAAAGATGAATATGATAATGGCCAAAACGCGTGTTGAGATGGCTATATCATTAAAAAAAATAGCAGCGGCACCAATGAGCAATCCCACGCCAAGTGTTGCTGCTTTGGTATTGACTGATATTCTTAAAAACGTATCAGGCATTCTAATCAAACCAACTGCTGCGAGTAGAGCAAAAAGTGTTCCTAAACTTGAAAATATGATAATTAACCAATCACTCATTTTTATCTCTTTTTTCTAAATAATATGTAAAAGCCACAGTGCCTAAAAAGGCAATTAAGGCTAAAATTAAAGCAATGTCTAAAAAGTTAGGCTGATTGTTGATAATGCTGTAAATAGAAATGATTCCAATACCAATGGTCACGATAAGGTCTAAAGCTATTATTCTATCTACAATGCTCGGACCTTTGAGAAAGCGAATAAAAACCAACACTATAGACAAGGATAGTAAAGGCAAAATAATGTAATATAAATAATCGTTTAAACTCATCGGGTTATTAATAAAATTCGTCGTTCAAATCCGTTTTTAATTTGATGTATAAACTCATCTTTGTCTTTAACATACATTGAATGTACATATAAAACCTTTCTATCATCAGAAACGTCTAAGCTTAAAGTTCCTGGTGTGAGCGTGATAAGATTAGCCAATAATGAAATCTCGAGATTGGTTTCAACATCTAAGGGTATTTTTATAATTCCAGGCGTCACATAAAGATTCGGCGTCATTACTTCATAAGCGACTTCAATGTTAGCCAATACCAATTCGTAAACAAAATAAAAGAAGAAAGCTATGATTCGTGGCAAAATTTTGACGTATTTAGTTTCGCCCACACTTGAGCCAATAAGCCAAATAATTAAAAACCCTAATATGAAACCAAAAGAAAAATTATAGGCATTGTAAGCTCCGGTCAAAAAGACCCAAATCAGCATTAATAATATGTTAGACAAAAATTGTGATTTCATAACTTAGGGTTTTAAAACCGCATCGATATAATTTTGTGAGTTATATAAATCTTCTGCTATTCTTTCAGATAAAGCTTGTATGTGTTGAGCACCAAAGCCAATATACAAAGAAAATAATGCTAAGATAACGATAGGTGTTATAAATTGCCATTTCTGAATAGGATATAATTTATCAAAAAATATAAACCGTTTATTGACATTCAATTCTGGTTGATTTTTCCAAAAAGCTTCAGACCATATTTTAGCAACGACTATCAAAGTGATAAGACTTCCTAATATTAGAGCTCCTAAAAACCAATAATTTCCCGTATTGTAGCTACTTAAAAATAATGAAATTTTAGGCCAAAATCCAGATAAAGGCGGTACGCCAACTAAAGAAAACATTACCACTATCATTAGCAAACTTAGTTTCGGATAACTTTTATACAAGCCACCAATCATTTTCATATTTGTTGTGGCTTTAAGGCGATATATAATACCACCAATTAAAAATAAATTGGTTTTAACAATAATATCGTGTATCAGATAAAAAATCACACCAGTTAAGGCCATAACATTAAAAACCCCTAAACCGCCAATCATAAAACCAATGTGGCAAATGATAAGAAACGAAAATGCCTTTCTAATATTATTTTGAATAATAGCACCAAACGACCCGCTTAAGATGGTTAATACGGCGAGTACCAGTAATAGATTCATTAAAAAAGGATCTTGAGGAAAAATCAAAGTCATCATCCGAATTAAAGCATACACCCCAACTTTTGTCAGCAAACCAGCAAAGATAGCAGAGACTGCCGATGGCGGCGTGTGATATGACGCTGGTAACCAAAAATTAAGCGGGAAAACTGCAGATTTTATGGCGAAAGCAGTCAAAAACAAAACAGCACAAACATCTACAATAATTTGATTATTTACGTTTTGTATTTTAACGGCAATATCAGCCATATTTAAAGTGCCAGTCAGTCCATATATCACACCCAAGCCCGTTAAAAAGATAAGCGAACCAAAAAAGTTGAGCGTAAAATATTTGACTGCACCTTCTAATTGATTTTTTTCACCACCAATACTAATTAAGACAAATGAACTGATGATGATAATTTCAAACCATACATAAAGGTTAAACATATCACCAGTTAAAAATGCACCATTTAAACCTAAAAGTAAAAAGTGATAAACACTAAAAAAGCCAAACCTCAATCTGGCATTAATGATAGACACTGTAGAAAAAATAGAAACTGATAAGCCTGCAATAGCAGTAAGTAATATTAATGTTGCTGAGAGCATATCACCTACAAACACAATCCCGTAGGGCGCATCCCAATTTCCTGCATTAACCACGTGAGTACCGTTTTGCCAAGTAAAGATAAATACAGCAATAGCTACACCCAAAGCGATAAAATTTCCGATAATGGTTACAACTTTTTGAACTTTTACTTTGTTCCAAAAAAACATCAATATGATGCTAAAAAATAAATGAACTATTAATGGATATGTTATGATGTTTTCACTCATGAATCTTCGTCTAAAGTGTTTAGCATGTCAAGGTCATCAGTTTTTAAAACTTTATAAGCGCGTTTAACCAAAATAATAGCAAAAGCCTGTAAGCCAAAGCTGATAACGATGGAAGTTAAAATTAAAGCTTGTGGAATCGGGTCAGCATAAATATCGGCAAAATGTTTTAATTCAGGTGCAATAATAGGTGGGTTTCCTTTGGTAATTCGACCTAATAGAAATATCAATAAGTTAACACCGTTTCCAAACAATATGATGCCTATAATGAGCTTGACAATACTTCGTCTCAAAATCATATAGGTGCCAGCGGCGTAAAGCACTCCAGTCATTATGGCTAAAAGTATTTCCATCAGTTAAGCATTTTCAGATATGGTGAATATAATAGTTAGCGAAACGCCAACAACAACAAAATATACGCCTGTGTCAAAAAATAAAGCAGAGCCTACTTTGCCTATAACAGGAATATGCCCAGAAGCCCAAAGACCTGTCATAAGCGGTAAATCTTGAAAAATCACAGGTGCAACAGCACTTGAAAAAGAAATTAATAAGCCTAAAGGCATTAAAAATCCAGGGTGAATTTTTATGATTTTACGGGTGTTTTTAAGCCCATTTGCAAAAGCGTCTAAAACAAAAGCAATAGCAGCAATTAACCCACCAACAAAACCTCCGCCAGGCAGGTAATGTCCTCTCAGCAAAATAAAAACTGAAAACAATAGCAATACCGGTAAAAGTATGTCTGAAGCTGTTTTAAGGATTAATGTTTTCATAGATATTTTATTTTTTATCTTTTGCTTTTAATCTGAGTTTTAAAAGCCCAAAAACGCCAATTGCGGCTACTATAAGCACTGTAATTTCTATTAAAGTATCACTGCCTCTAAAATCAACTAATATGACATTTACAACGTTTTTTCCTTTAGCTAAAACGTAAGAATTTTCAGCGTAAAAATTACTAATTTCTGAATTTTTAGGTTCACTAATTACTTTTAAAATTAAAAACGTAATCATTCCACCAAAAATAGCAGATAGAATACCGTGTTCAACACGTAAATAATTCTTAGAAAATTTTAAATATTTTGGTAACCTATACAACACCAATACAAACAAAATTACAGTCAGTGTATCTACAGAAAATTGTGTCATAGCCAAATCTGGAGCACTATAAAACAAATAAAGTAAGCAAAACGCAAAACCAATAATTCCCATTGCTGCAACAGCGGCCAAACGTGATGGAGTAAAGACCGTAAAAAGCGTTGATAGCAACATAATTATGATGATGACAATTTCATATACCGTTAAATCAGCAAGTGAGTTATAGTCTATTCTTAAAACAGGATCTTGAAGCAATAGGTAGCCAACCAAAATGATTATAAAAGTAACATAGGTTGCCACATAATGTCTTAAATATCCATTTTGAAACAACATGGTCCAGTACTTTGAAATGATTTTAAAAATAGTGACTACATAACCAGATATTGATTTTGGAGATAAAAACTCAAATTTATCGGCTGAAGCTTTTAGTCTATCAGAGGGTTTTAAAATCAAATAAAGAATAAAACCTAAAACGATAGTTAGCGTAGACAACCAAAATATGTTATTAAATCCGTGCCATAATTTAAGGTGTAAGCCACTTTCACCGCGACTTAAAATTTCAGCTCCAGGCATAACCAAGCTATCTCCAAGTAAAAACGGAGCAAATCCCAATACCAATCCTAAAGAAACCATAAACATTGGCGGTAACCATAAGCGAATACTTGGCATGTGAAGATGCGGTAGCGCATCAGGTTTTTTACCGAGAAAGGGTTTGACACCAACTAAAAATCCACCATAAAAAAGCAATATGTTAGTCACAATAGCAATTCCAGTAAGTAGCCAAGCATTGTTTTTAAAATGTAAAGTAGATTCGTAGATTAAATCTTTTCCTACAAACCCAAGTGTAGGAATTACACCACCACTGATTAAAGCGGCAATAAATCCAGCGACAGCAATTGGCATTAAGCCTTGTTTTAAACCAGAAAGTTTTGTGATGTCTCTTGTGCCAGTTTCGTGGTCTATGATTCCTGTAATTAAAAACAAAGAGGCTTTATACAAAGCGTGAACTACAATAAAAACCAAAGCGGCGACTAATGCCTCGTAACTTCCTAAACCAGTTAAAAAAGTTAGAATTCCTAACGCACAAATGGTTGAATAGGCTAATATGGCTTTCAAATCTGTTCTAAACAACATTTGTATAGCGGAATACAGCATCGTTATGGCACCAATAGTAATTAAAGTTGTATTCCACAAAGGTGTTTCTCCTAAAATGGGGCTGAACCTTAAAATAAGATAAATCCCAGCTTTTACCATTGTTGCCGAGTGAAGATAGGTAGAAACAGGTGTAGGCGCTTGCATTGCTCCCGGCAACCAAAAATGAAAAGGAAACTGAGCCGATTTTGTAAACGCGGCGAGAAAAATTAAAATCACAATGAAAACATAACTGCTACTCATGGCAATTTCATTACTCATTGAGAGCATTTCTGAAATGGTATAAGTCGAGGTAACTTGACCTAGAATCACAGCGGCTGCTAATAAGAATAAGCCACCAACGCCAGTAATTCCCAAAGCCAATAAAGCCGATTTTCTACAACTTTCACTTTCGTTATTAAATCCTATGAGAAAAAACGAGCTGATACTGGTTAATTCCCAAAAAATAAACATCGTAATTAAATTATCAGAAAGTACCAAGCCCAGCATAGCCGACATAAAAATACCTAGATACGAATAAAATCGATCTAAATACTCGTGACCTTTTAGATAAGATGAAGTGTACCAAAACACCAAAGTCCCAATACCAGAAATCATTAGGACAAATAGCAAAGACAAGCCATCAAGCATAAAGCTTAAATCGACATTATAAGCAGGAATCCAATTGTAAGTAAATTTAATGACTTGGTTATCAGAAATATCATCAATAAAAGTACAAAAGTATATAAATGTGGAAAGCGGAATTAATGTTGTAAGCCAAGCCCATTGCCCTTTTATAATTTTACTTATAAAAAGCATTGCTATTGACAATATAAAGCCAAGACAGACTATTAAAAGCATAAAGATAACTTTGAATACAAATATATAAGTATTTTTAAAAGAAAATGCAACTTTGGAAACTCTCTATTTTTATAATTTTTTTCATTGTTGTCCGATAAAAATCTAAACTACAAAAAAAATCTTTTGTATCGCCTAATTTCACTGTATAGCTTTAGTATTTTAAAAACAGAACCCCTTTATGGGTCGAACAAGCTTAATTGAGCTCTGTTTTTGGTTGTAATATCTTCCCATTTTGCCTCTGGATTTTTAAGAAACTTGAACAGGTCTATATAGGTCATCAAGTGATACCGTATCACGGACATCATATTGGAATATGCCCATTTTCTTTCTGCTTTTCGCTGAATGACAAGCATAATGAGTTGGATTATCAAACTGACCCATATCTGTATCTCTATTGCGTTCTGGTTGTCGCCAAGAAAATACTTTAGCGGAAAGTTCTGCTTGAGTCGTTTGAACATGGTCTCTATCTGCCACCTGTTCTTGTAAATTTCAGCAATTTTATCTGCTTGAAGCTCATAGTTGTTGGTAATGAACTCATAGACCTTTTGATGTTTATCGTACCAAAAAGCTATCCTTCTAAGGTAAAACGGCTTGCCTTCATTGTCTTTGAGCTCTATTTTTTCATCCTTTAGGACAGCGTCATCTACCGTGTTGGGAATATCAAACTCTTCAAGGCTTGTATAATGGGCATTGTCCTTTTGTCTGGTCACAAAGTAAATGTCTTCCAATGTCCATTTTTTGTATTGCTTATAATCTACATAACCTTTATCAAAGACTACATAAGAGCTTTTCTTAAGTTCAAGATCTTTTAAAAAAGTATGGTCATGGGTTGCGGCACTTGAGAACTTTATCAGACAGGGCACATCTTCCATGGCATTTATCATAGTGTGCATCTTGATACCGCCCTTCTTTTTACCGTTAAGTGGATTCCTGCCTACACCTTTGAGAATGTCGCTAAAGAGCGTTATGGTCGATGAATCAACAATTTTAAGGTCTTTTACAGCCGGCTCAGAAACGCTGCTGTCCGATAAAAACTGGTGGTAACGTTTATAGAGCAAATGATAAATATCGGCAAATACTGCCGAGCTTCTTCTCTTGTTGGCATCGGACAAGGTGCTGCGTTTTGGAAAGTCTTTTAGACCCAAATGGTTGATTTTTCCTTCGCAGGCAAGCATAATACTTGAAACCTCACGAAGCGAGCTACAACCGCTGATAACAGTGAAAATCATAGTAACCAAGTGCTCGTATGTAGTGAACTTTTTAGTGTATCTGTCGCTGTTGTGCTTTTTGGCTGTCCGATAAACATCGTTGAGCAAAATGAAATTTAAAACCTGTTTGATAATGGGTTGACCGCTAAAATTTTTACTTTTGTTCATATCTCAGTTTTGTGGTAAAAACCAAGATATAAAATAAGCGGGAAATCCAATTAAGGAAATCCCGCTTTTAAAATCTTTTATCGGACACTACTGTAAAATTATATTAATAAATGAAATATTAATACAAAAATAACAGTAAAAACAAAGGCCTTAATTATTCAGAGGCCTTCATTTTAATTACCTCATTTGATATTAAACAAAATTTAAATTTCTGAAATACTTAATAGAAAACCACATTGGAAAAACTCTTTTCCTACTTAAGATAAAATTCAGAGATGTAGATTTGTTGAATTTGCACAGATATGTTTTGGGGGAAGCTTACAAAGATGCATTATCGGTTCTTGAGTTTGATAAAAACAGAAAAGATTTTAAAAACAAATATTCATTACGGGTTTCTCAAAGAATTTACTTAAATTGAAAATAATTATACTTAAATATTTCTAATGAAGTATTAACCAATATTAACATTTAAAATCTTTTATTCTGAAAATTTAATTTTATTATCTTTAACTACTTTAATGTTGTTGTCATGTTCACACGATTCTAATACTGATTTTAATGCAAATATTTTGCAAGAAGAGAATCTTGGCAACTCCGATGTTGCCAATAGAATGATGGGTATTTGTCCGCTTGGATATCATGCAGTTTGGACCTTTGAAGTAACAGTTACTCTTTTTAAACCTTTTAGTACATGTTCTAATGGATTTGGTTTTTGTTTTGTGAGAACTACTGTAAATTTAGATTGTAAAAGAAACGTCGGACCCACAGTTAGTTATGACTCGGCAGCATAGTCAATGAGTGTAATGATAAAAGCTCTTGATGATGAAAAAGCCAGAGTCTGGATTGATTCTGAAGCTGTATCTTCTCCAGATCATGTTTTATCGGATTTTGATTATATGGACATTGGAGATTTAGAATTAACTAATGGAGTATCGTTAAAAGCAGGAGTGTATGCCAAAACATTTCTGGAACTTATTTTTATTATGACGTTCCATTTAATTAAATCATATGAATCGTTTAAAGAAACTTATTATTGTTGGTTTTACATTTTTAATAATTAATCCTTTGTTTGGTCAAGAGGAAAAGCAGTTTGATACAACAAATGAATATTTGACGTATGTAGAAAAGAAATTTAAAATTGAACTATCAAATATTTTTTATTTATCTACGAAAAGTGATTCTTTGAATGGGAAGTTCGAAAAATTTGGAATCGTTTTGTTAATAACAGAAAATCGAATAGCCACAATTAATGAAGTTGCTGATGAAATGGGCGTAATGTGTTCACCGAAAAGTTTAATGCCGCAAATAAGTGACAATGCAATAAAAGACGCTTCTGACCATTCGTACAATATAAAAAATATAGTTCTTAAAAATATGAATGATGGGAGAAGTTTTAAAATTGAGAGTAAAAAAATAGCGGTGTATACGTTCTCTTTTAAATTTGGGAAAAATGCTAATTTGTTTATGAAAGAGAAAAAATCTTTGGAAAAATTAGGATATAAGTCGATTATTCTTAGCATAGATGGGGCTTACATTAAGGATATAACTGATATTGATAAAACACCAGTGTACGTAAATAAATAATACATAAAAAATATTTATACTGTTTTCTTTTGAGATTGAAGAGACACTTCGATGTCTGGATCTTGAATGATAATCGACTTCTTAATGTAAATTTTCAGCTTGTATAAATCACTTGAAGTGACAGGGTGAGATTCCCGCCTTTGCGGGAATGACACATAATAACAAGATTCCCGCCTTCTCGGGAATGACATTTGAAGATATATGAAACCACAGACTCTTGTGAATCTGTGGTTTTGGGTTTCAAGAAGTTAAAGGGGTTTAGTCTCTTATTTTCTTGAATGCAAAATGTGCCACTTGATAGTATTGTGGGCTGTTGCCACCAAAAGTTGATTTTACTGCGCGCTTGACGCCTAAACAGGTTCTACATAGCCCGTGTGCTCTGCATTAAATCAGCCAATCGTAATAGCTGGCAAGACTGTGCTAGAGATGTATTAGCTTCTGACGCAGCAGCAGCTGGTGCTGGATTTTTAATGCTGGAGTTTTTGGAATTATTGACGTTATAGGGGTTCTTGGTGTATGATAACCAGAATTGCTTTAGGTTCAGGATTTGCTTATTATCAAAGTGATGATTGCTAGAAATAAATATTGTATTTTCTATTAGTTCTGTTATAGTCTGAACCTACATACTAAAGTTAGTATTTAACTTTTGCCGTAAAGGCAAAAACAGCTCTTTTATTTTTTTGAGCGTTGGCTTTAAGCGATGGGAAAAAATGAATGTACTGTTTGTGGGGTGGCGTTTATCAGTTCGAATCTTTAATTTCAGTGCGAATTTTTTCAGCTTGTGGGCAACGGGAAGGGTATCTTTCAGTGGCGACTAAAAAAGCAATGCCCTTATTTTTTCAATCGTAAAGTTAGAAAATAAATCCCAAACTTTTGGTTTCAACTCCAAAACCTCGCCATTGAAGATAAATATTGTTGGGCTTTCGTACTTTTTAGTCGATGTCCTTTTTCAACTTATCAGGATTTTGTCGAGTGTCAAAAATTGTAATTATTTCTATTTCTTTTCGTTGAGCTATTATTCTATAGAAAAATGTCGTTTGCTTTGTTACAACACATTTATAAAGATTCTTAAATTCTGAAGATTTTGGACAGCTATAAGGTTGATTTGATATTTGTTTGATTTTACCGTTTAGTTTTGAGATAAACTTGTCACGAGTTTTTAAGTTCCACTCTTCCAATAAATATTCGGATAGCTTTAGAAGTTTTGATTCGGCAAGTTCGGATAAGAATACTTTCATTAAGAAATATTCTTTAGGAATGACTCGAAGGAAACCCTTTTTCCTTTATCCAATTCCTCAATACCTTGTTTTATTTCAGACTGTTCAGATAAAGACAATTCGTCCCAAAAATCTACTTTTTCTTTTTTTACAAACTCAGCTATCCTTTGGATGAAATCAGTATTTTCAGTCTCCAAAATCGTTTTGAGTAGTTCAAGTTTTGTCGTTCGAATATCCATTTTAAAATTTATTTAAGTCAAATGTACAAAAAATATGATTTAGTTCGATTTTTGTCAGTATGCACCACAACGGTCTCGACTATGCGTAGTGCGGGGTTTTAAGGCACTTCACTTTCCGTTGAGCTTTTAGTTTATTCAATGTAATTACCTTCATATCAGCACTTTAACCCGAATTACGTATAGCCATTGTTACCGGGTCGTTATTCTTCTATCAATTTCATTAAGCTTATTTGTTAGTAGTCTCTTCGTTTCCTTAATGCAATCCTTTTTTAATGGTACACCCAAAATTAATATTGTATTTGTTGCTTCGTTTATACCGTTTTTGTATTGGATAGTTTTTAATTCAATTTGGTCTGAAGGATAACAAAGAAAACTGAATTTAAAGTCAGTCTTACTGAAAGAAGAGTAGGCCATTATTTGATGTAAGTCGTGTCTATGGTCTTCTTTAAGGATTTGACTTTGGTCAAACTTGTTGTATAAATTCGATTTGTATTTGGCGTCTATAAAAATCAAAACATTATCCTTCTGAAAAATTGCGTCTGGCTCGATATGCTTTAGTAACCAGGAGTAATGCTTTGAAGTCCTAGAATGAAACTTAAAGTTTGAATAAAGTCGTCCGCCAGTTTCTTTTGCAGCTTCTTTAAAAATATATTGAATAAATTTTTCGAATACATCTGAAAAGTCTACCCGCCAAGCTGTACTGTCTACAAGTTTAAAGTTTAAAATTCTATTGGCTTGTTCCTTGCAGGCTTTCACAGTTGGACTATCGGAAAATCGAATTGTGATTTTATTGGTTGCTTTTGGCTTATGATGATATAATCGTTCTTCAATAAAACTCAATTTGTTTCGCAAAGTGTTTTTAATTCTCTGCGGTGTATTGGCTGAAAGTAATTCGCTTTTACAAATGTCAAAGACATATCGAATTTCCGAATATTCATAATGAAATTCGCTCAATACATTTTTCCTTGCTGGAAATTTTAACTTGTTTTCTACTTTGTATTCATTGTTTATGTATTTAGTCCAATTGATTTGCCCAGTAGGCTGGATTGATACTTTTACAACGTTGTCAAACTTTCTCCACGATCTCATTGTCAGTTTTTCAAGAGATGCTATAAATTTTACAGCCTCCAAATACAGTGGCGGCCTGAAATTCTTACCTGATGCTAACGGTAAACTGTCAATAACCTCTGGGCTAATTTCAGTTCCAAGCAGATTAAGAATTTCGATATAGTCTTCAAATCTGTCACGTCCAGTGAACCTAGGCATAACTACAAAATCCCCGATTTGCTTTCCTGTGTCAGAAGCTCTCAAAGGAATAGAGCCTATGAAACCAGATGAACGGAATGTCAGTGCCGTGCTTTGGTCTGTACCAATTATGTATGGTTGAACACCTAGGAAGTTAAAATGCTCTGAGTTGTAGTCAATAAATTTCTGGAGGTAATGCCCAATAATTCTTTTGTCTGCTGACTTGAACCACTTTTTTTGCAAAGCAACACCAGCCAACTGTTTTGATTGTTCAGTTAAGCAAGGAATTTCGCAAAAAACATCTAAGGGCTTTATCATTCGAAAAGAGATAGATTTATTCTTGTTGAGAAATAGTTATTGAACTCTTCTTTCGCATTTCGCAAAAGCCCTTCTTGTAAATACTCTTTAATCAATGGGAATATTTCATAGCGAATGCGATTTTTCATTTCGTCTTCGGAGTTAGCGATAAAATATCCTTCTCCAGGCTGGAGGTTTAATTCAGGACTTGATGCATACCAATTAAAAATTTCCTCAATAACAGCAAAGTCCTCTTTAAAGAAAAACTCTTCCTCGTTTATTTTATTTACAGATACATTCTCAAGTCTTTTACTTGTTCCATCAATTATTTTAGGCGTTTTGCTATACCAGGCAAAGCGCCTTCGTAATGCAAAGTCAACCACAGCCAAACTTCTATCAGCTGTATTCATTGTGGCAATTACAGAAAAGTTTTCTGGAAGCTTTGTTAATTTAAAATTAGTGGCAATTTCAATTTCAACATTCGAAACATCCATCTTATGTTCGAATAAGTAAAATATTGGTCCTAATACATTTGAGAGATTTGCCCTATTTATTTCGTCAATTATAAGGATGACTCTTTCATTGTTATGTTCAACCGCATATTTCAAAGCCGCTGAGAAGCTGCCTAAATTTTCTTTGTATCTCAGTTTGTTGTTTTCTGTATCAGGCCTGATACCGTAAATAAAATCGGAGTAACTTGTCTCTGCGTGAAATTGAGTGAAGAAGGTTTTTTCTCCTATTTTGTCTGCAACACTTTTTGCGGTTCTTGTTTTACCAGTACCTGGAGGTCCTTGAAGAACTATGTACTTTCTTTCGTTTAAGAGATTTTGCACTTCTTCTGTTTCATCAATTGTTTCTGTCTTTAAAAATGGTTCTAAAGCTTCTGAAACAGCTTTTCTGTGGTCTTTATTAGATGGCCAATCTCTAAGTTTAGCATAACCGGCTACAAAGGCTGCAATAATTTGTTTTCCTTCTTCGCTTTTGGGATCATTAACGATTTGACAAGTTGGTAAAACTTTGGTGTAGGTTTTAATTGTATTTTTTATGTGTTGTAAGTCCAGATTGCCAGTAATTGATTTTGGTAGACTAGTTTCGATGTCTGAAAAGTCAGATTTACAAAATCCTCTTTCGTCAGTCAGCTTTGAGAATAATCTTCTTAGTCCTGGATATGTTGCAAGTTCATAGTCATTTTTGAAACCACTTGAACCAATTCCAAGACATACTAACCAGGGTTTATTTTGGTCGTTTGGGAAAATAGTCAAAGAAAAGTCGTGGAAAGGTCCAGACGCCTCTTCCTCGGGATGGATTAAACCAAAATATGCTCCGTTATCTTTCAGTGCTTCCTGTCGGGTGTTGTTTCTTTCAACATATGGCTTGTTGAATTCGTTGTCCGTTCTGGCTCCAAATTGTTTAGATTTTTCTGTTATGAATTGTTTAATGTTTTCTATGCTCATATTTTTAACTTGAGTGTCGTTTTATAATGCCCGGTAACGGTCTCGTGTATCATTAGTGGCGAGCAAAAACTCAACACTTTTTTACTTTCATTCGTAAAGATTGTCTCGTCCTGAAATATGGCTACAGGTTAATAATTAAATTTAAGCTGCATTTTGATGCACATAATTTGGTGTTTTGAAGTCTAAAGATAATTGTAATCTTATTTCATTGTATAAATTAATTGCATTTTTTGTTGCTCTTTTTGCGTGAGCCACGTCAGCAAAGGTCTGATCGAGGTAAAACTCATCTTTTAAAATGCCGTTTACACGCTCTGCCAATGCGTTT